>DASPJS010000055.1:0-17617 GCA_035628495.1 Minisyncoccota bacterium | reverse complement strand
TGATCCACTGGGCAAAACCGAATGCTTATTTGATACACCTGCTCATGCGGAGGATACGCGAGCGAGCCGGGTCCCCACGCATCCCAGTCATACACGCTTCCAGGCCAAGGTGCCTTTGGCCAATTTCCGGTCGTTAAATATTGCTCGAGGCCATTGGGAATATCCCGATTGGCATCAGGCGGGTAGTTCATGTAATCAAGCGCATACCGTTCAAGAGAAATGGCTACTTGTTTAAGCTCTGCTTTTGCTCGTGCGAAGTATGCATCTGAACGCGCGCCATTAACAACGGGCAATATAATAGCTGCGAGGATTCCCAGAATGGAAATCGACACAAGAAGTTCGATGAGTGTAAAGCCACTGCGCGGATCGTGTACATCTTTTCTGCTAAATATTTTATGTCCTTTTCGTCGAGCGATAATAACAATGGCAATAACGAATGACATCCCAGCCGAGGCAAAGATGCGCGACGGATGTGTAAGAATACCGAGCATTTCGGCATACACAATGTATACCGGCACCATGGAATAGAGTGCCATGATGAGACCTCCCAAAAAACTTATGGGGTACCAGCCCGACTTTTTCTTTTTCACGACAAGTTAGATGTCGAGGTTCGCGAGCTTTGCGTTGCTTTGAATGAAGGACTTTCGCGATGAGACATCCTCACCCATAAGAATATCAAAGATTTTGTCAGCATCCTGCGCATCTTCAATGGTAACTTGCTTAAGCACACGACGCTTAGGATCCATAGTAGTTTCCCAAAGCTCATCCGGATTCATTTCTCCGAGACCTTTGTATCGCTGGATAGTCACCTTCGCCTTCCTTTTTACTTCTACCTCTGGACTAGCTTCTTCTGTATTCTCCGTCGCGGCATCCTCCCCTTCTGAGACTTCGAAATCTTTGCCAACGATCTTTGCCTTTTCGTCATCCGAATACGCATAGAGAATTTCTTTGCCGCGCTTAATTTTATACAGCGGCGGCTGGGCAATGTAGAGATAGCCGCCGTCGATGATCGGACGAAAATGACGATAAAAGAGCGTGAGTAGAAGCGTTCTGATGTGTGCGCCGTCTACGTCCGCATCGGTGCCAATTACAATCGTGTGATAGCGCAGTCTTGAAATATCAAACACGTCGCCAATGGCCGTGCCGAGTCCCAAGATCAAATCTTTAACTGACTGGCTCGCGAGCATCTTATCAAGACGCGCACGCTCGACGTTTAGTATTTTGCCGCGAAGCGGCAGAATCGCCTGCGTTTTTCTATCGCGCCCTTGTTTCGCGGAACCGCCGGCTGAATCTCCCTCCACAATAAAGAGCTCAGACTCGCTAGCGTCCTTGCTCTGACAGTCCGCCAGTTTGCCCGGAAGACCGAAACCTTCAAGCGCCCCTTTGCGTAGCACCGAATCTTTCGCTGCCTTAGCGGCTTTTCTAGCTTTAAGTGCAAGCGTCGCCTTTCCGATAATAGCTTTTGCATCATCAGGATTCTCCTCTAAATACATTGAGAATGTTTCGCCGAATATCGCTTCGACAGCACCGCGAGCTTCAACGCTGCCAAGTTTTGATTTTGTCTGTCCCTCAAACTGAATCTCACGCATCTTTATAGAAATAACTGCTGTGAGACCTTCAAGTACGTCGTCACCAGTGAAGTTGTCGGACTCTTTGCCGCCACCACCGTTTCTGGCATACGTATTGAGAGTCCTCGTGAGCGCGGTTCGAAAGCCCGTCACATGGGTACCGCCCTCGCTGTTGTAAATATTGTTGGCAAATGCAAGAAGCCGTGGAGCAATATCGTCTACGTATTGAAGTGCTATTTCCACGCTTACATTGTCGACTTCCTTCTCTACATAGAAAATATTTCTGTGAATCGGCTTTTGGTGGCGATTGTAAAAAGAGACGAGCGAGCGCAAGCCGCCTTCAAAGTAAAACGTCTGCGACGGAGAGTCGCTCAAATAGTCGCGAATGTAAAGTTCTTTGCCAATATCAGTGAAATTGATACCGCTTTCGCGCGCATCAATAACGGTAATGCGCAGGCCTTTGACAAGATACGCCTGTTCGCGCAGATGGGCGACGATCTTATCGAAATCGTACTCGATTTTTTCAAATATCTCATTATCCGCGCTGTAGGTTATTGCCGTGCCGTGAAGTTTCGAAGAACCTATCTTCTTAATAGCACTTTTTCTCTTGCCTCGATTGTACTCCTGCACGAATGCTCCGCCGTCGCGATGCACTTCTGCGCGCAGCCAGGTGGAGAGTGCGTTTACCACTGATACACCCACACCGTGCAGCCCCCCTGAAACTTTGTAACCTTCCCCGCCGAATTTACCTCCGGCATGAAGTGTAGTCATGACCGTTTCGAGTGCTGATACTTTTGTCTGCTTGTGCACGTCAACTGGAATACCGCGACCGTTGTCAGCAACACGAATCACATTGTCAGGAAGAAGCACAACTTCGATGTCGTCGGCAAAACCACCCATCGCCTCGTCGCGCGAGTTATCAAATACTTCCCAAATGAGATGGTGGAGGCCGTCGAGACCCGTGGTCCCGATGTACATGCCTGGGCGGCGCCTCACTGCCTCAAGACCCTCGAGAACTGTGATATCAGCTGCGCTATACCCTCCTTTTTTTACCTTGCCGTCAGCCACAAAAATAGATTGAGGCCACCTATGGCCTACCCTTATATTCTATCAGAAAACGCCCCATTTTGGAAGGGGAAAAGTGGGGAAAACGCGGCTTAAAACAAGGATAATTTGGCTCCTCTTTCACCTTGTACGCAGTGTCGCTTGGGTGTATAGTTTTTGCGGACTCTTTTACGTAAACCAGAACAAGGGAGGATCTAATGATTCGACTAATTTGGCTAGTGGTTATCCTTATTATTCTTGCAACGCAAGATAGCAAGAGCGCTCAGAGCGCAACATGGGAGAAGGTCCTGAGTTGCAAAGGAAACACATGCAAAGTAAATGCGTGGGAGGGCGGGACAATTGGGGATTTTGTGGAGGCATATCTATATATCAAGCGAACCCACAAGCGTCTTGTTATTGATAGGCCATGCTATTCCGCTTGCGTCGTACTCGCTGATTTAGCGAGAAGCAGCGTCTGCATAAAAAGTGGTGCTCGCTTCTATCAGCATTCAGCGCTTTTTCTAGACAAGACCTCGCAGGGGAATATGAAGCGTGTTCGCACTGCGAGAATCACATTTGCTCCACCGCATTCCTCCGACATTGCTGCGCATTTCAGAACAAAAGGCAAGTATTCGTTGCGAAGGTTCAAGAAAATGGATGAGTCATTTGCACGAACTATCTGGCGCAGCTGCTAACATTTCAGGCCGCTCTCTTTGGAGCGGCCTGTTTACATCCCATTGCAACATGAAGATAGCATGATATGGTTGGGTTAGATGTAGCTTGTTATCTCCAACTATCAACGCCTGAAAGGAGGCAGTGATGAGCATCTCTCGAACGATTACTCGTGCGGTGACTCACTTCACTGCGCGACCAAGTAACTGGATAGGTGCACTTGTTCTTGCCGCATCTATCACCTCATTTGGTGCTGTTCCTAAAGCGTTGGCACCAAGTTCACCTGATCTTCTTCCGCTCACCGGCCTACAAGCATTCAGACAAAATTTAGCTGATGCGTTTGCATATCTGCAAAAATGTGGCAATCCTTGCGTAGTAAAACATGACAAGGGTGGCAGTGTAGAAGTGGCTGTTATGGTTGCGAAAATTCTGCTTGATACAAACACACCGTTCATCATCGACGGAGACTGTATCTCCTCATGTGTGATAAAAGCAGATCTGGCGCGCCGGGTTACATGCGTGACGCCAAAAGCCACATTCAGCGACCACATGTGGAAACGGTATGACTATGTAGAGGATCCGATCCGCAACGTGAGAATACTCACCGGAACAAGTTGGGTAGATCCACAGCACTCGCCCGATATCGATGCCATATTTAAAAATTTGGGCGGGTATCCTAAGCTCGGGCTTGTCATAATGGAAAATGTGAAAGCTCAGCAGGTTTGGCCGCTTTGCAATACAGAGAGTCGGATCGCCCAAAGGTGATCCGGCTCTTTTCTAACGAATCTCAAACCCCATATTTTTAAGTGCCGCATAGACTTTCTCCATTGCGGCATTTGCTTCCCCTTCCGTGAGCGTTCGCTCAAATGATTGGAAAATTATTCTGTAGGCGAGAGAAATCTTGTCCTCTTTCTCAAAACGATCGAAAAATATAACGCGCACTGCTAGTTCCCCCGCTTCTTTTTTAATCATCTGAAGTACGTCGTCTTCATGAGTCCCTTTTGGCACCCACATGGCAACGTCTCGCACAATATAGGGATAGCGCGAGAACGCTTGATAGCGCACTGTATTTGAGATTGGAATATTTTCATATGTTTGTGAAGCAATAGGCTCAAGCGGCCACTCTTTAGCAGCTTCTTTCTCGCTTATCCTGCCTACCATAGTTATTTCTTTGCCGTCTTGCCATACGGAACCGATTTCAAACAATTTCACTTCCTTGAGTCCCAGTAGATCTTTATTTGGAAGATTCTTTTTTAATGCCGCCGCGAGCCCGTCCGTGAGATTTTCGCGCATATATGGCCGTACACTATCAATTTTATTTAATACCGCACGAGCGCCTTTGTCAGCAAATACTGATGTGTACACTTCGCAGTAGCCTTGCGCTACCAAATCCTGGCGAGTCTTTTCCGCTGCATAAAAATTGCTATTAACCTCAGGCTGTTTGGGAAATGGAGAAAGTGGCACTGCGGGTATGGTGTCATATCCAACGATTCGGCCCACTTCTTCCACGAGGTCTTCTGCGATCAGGAGATCGAGACGCTCATAAGGCGGCGTTACTGTGAAATTATTTCCAACATTTTGAAACTGAAATCCCAGCCTCGTGAAAGCATCAGAAACGTCCGCCGCACTTAGTTGTGCTCCAAGAACCTGGTTAACCTTCTCTACCGTAACTGATACGCTCCAAGGCTTTGAAGGTGCCGGACATACATCGGCAAAGCCAACTACTTCCCCACCGGCAATCTTGAGTATCCAATCAACTGCCGCGCGCATGCCCGCGCCAGCAAGTTCTGGCGAGAGCTGCTGTTCAAAGCGTGCCGATGCGTCGGTGCGCAGCGGCAGCGCTTGTGCAGTTTTTCTGACTGACACGCCGCTGAAATTCGCAGATTCAATAATTATGTCTTTAGTTACTTCTGTGACCGCTGCCCTTTTGCCGCCCTTAATGCCTGCAATGCCTATCGGCACATCTGCATTTCCATCCGCAATTACAAGCATAGAGCTCTTAAGCGTATATTCTCTCTCATCAAGAGTTGCAATCTTCTCTCCTTCGCGTGCCTTGCGCACTACAATTAAATACTTCCCATCTTTTTGGATTAACGTGTCTGCGTCAAACGCGTGGAGCGGCTGCCCTATATTGAACATGACAAAATTCGCAGCATCGACAATATTGTTTATTGATCGCTGACCAATGCTCCCCAGCCGCTCTACGAGCCACTCGGGCGATGGCCCAACCTTTACTCCTTTTACATACGCAGCAATATAGCGTGGCGCGAGACTGCTATCTTCAACTGTCACTGCTACCGCATCAGTTTTCGGATTGAGATTCGCAGCGTCAAGAAATGGATTATGGTTGAGTGGCATCTTAAGAATTGCCGATACCTCTTTGGCAATTCCGGCATAGGAGAGACAGTCGTGGCCGCGATTTGGAGTCACTTTAACGTCAAGCACCTCATCTGACGCATCGTCACCCCTTACAGGACTTGCAGCCTGTCGAGAGTTCTTTATTTGTTGTATGGATTCTATTTCAAATGCATGAAAAGTAAGCGCATCCGCAATACTCTCGACTGGAGGCAGTGGTGAATCGAAAAATTTCTGAAGCCAATCGCGGGAGATTAACATACTTAAAATTGATTGATGAATCTTAGATCTGCCGAGTGCATGAGGCGCACATCATCAATTCCCCAGCGAAGCATCGCTAGACGATCAAGCCCAATTCCAAACGCATATCCGCGGTATTTCTCAGGATCAACGCCAGCATTCTTTAAAACATTTGGATGTACCATGCCCGCGCCCATCATTTCTATCCAGCGACCTCGTAATTTTTCTGGCACATCTTTACCTACGAGACGCATATCCACTTCTACTCCTGGTTCGACAAATGGAAAATAGCTCGGACGGAACCGCACTTCTACTTGTGCTCCCGTAAATAGTTCTTTAAAAAATTGTTCGATCGTTCCTTTAAGTGTTCCCAACGTAATATCTTCACCAACCGCAAGGCCTTCAAGCTGGAAGAATTCTGCCTCGTGTGTCATATCAGTCGCTTCATTACGGAACACTTTTCCTGGGACTATGACTCGGTATGGCGGCGCTATGCCCTTTTTTATTTGTGCTTCCATATAGCGCACTTGAACTGGCGACGTATGTGTGCGCAACACGTATCCTGGTTCATCTTTAATGAAAAACGTGTCTTGCATGTCGCGCGCAGGATGATCTTTTGGAACATTAAGCGCATCAAAGTTGTACCACTCAGACTCTATGAGGGGTCCTTCAGCAAGCGTAAACCCCATCTTTCCAAAAATAGTATTCGCTTCACGCATGAGCGAAGAAAGAGGGTGTATATGGCCTGACATAGGCTCAAGTATGGCTCAAATAAGGCCAAAATGCTAGAATAGAGCTCTAATGGACTTGGGCACTCTGGGGATATATGTGTGCCTTTTTTTAAGCCTTTATTTCGAGGTTTTTCTTCTCATATCTTTTCTTGAGAAAAAGCCCCACAAGAAAACGCTTGAGCGCCCGCTCCACTACCCAACGGTATCCATCTTAGTCCCATGCTGGAACAAAGGGAAAACTCTCGCCGCCACTGTTCACTCACTTCTCGCTCTTGAGTATCCTCGAGAGAAACTTTCTATCGTCATCATTGACGACGGTTCAACTGATAATACTCTCATGGCCGCGCAAGAGTTCCTTGGCAACCCGCAAGTGAGTATTTATTCGAAGAGAAATGAAGGAAGTAAATATGCAGCACTCAACTACGGCATAGAGCACTCCAGCGGCGAGCTTATAGGATGCCTTGATGCTGATTCTTTTGTTGCGCCAGACGCGCTTATTGAAGTGATAAAGAAATTTGAGAGTAACTCAGCAATAATGGCCGTGACGCCAGCCATGAAAGTGAATAATCCTCGAAGCCTCCTCGAGCGCATGCAAGCGGCTGAATATAGCTTCGGCATTTTTTACCGAAAGATGTTTGATAATATTTCAGCAATTTCCGTGCTGCCGGGCCCTTTCTCGTTTTACCGCAGAGAAGTATTTGCAAAGGTTGGATTATTTAGACAAGCCCATCACACTGAAGACATGGAAATGGCGTTTCGCATGCACGCGCATGGCCTCGCTATCAGCAATGCTCACACCGCAATTGTTTCTACCAATGTACCCAATACAGTAGGCGGTCTTATTCGCCAAAGAATCAGATGGTCAAGAGGATTCCTCGAAAATTGTCGTGACTACTCTTACATGTTTCTTAATCCAAAATTTGGAAACCTCGGGCTTTTCGCTCTTCCCTTTGGCCTCGCGGCATATCTTGCCGGTATGTATTCCGCCCTTTTTGCCATATTTCACTCCCTCAAGACTATCGCTACATACGCGTACAACATGGTAACCACAGGTGTTCCTCTTACTTTCGCGATGCCGGAATTTGAGTGGTTTTTCGTAAATACCAGTATGCTCTCGTTTCTCATCATCGCCATTATGGGTCTCACGGTAGTTGCGATTCTCATAGGCGGCAGAATCGTAAATACCAGGATTCCATTCTCCTCATACCTATCCTATTTCGTACTTTTTGGTTTGTTTGCTCCCCTCTGGCTCGCACGCGCAACATGGGATACACTGCGCACGAAAGAAACAGGCTGGCTTGTCTAGCTTGCTTCCTATCATATGACTTGGCAGAGATACGTAATAGCGTTTGGGATTACAGCTACGATCTTCGTGACCGCCTTTTATATTGCCTCGCGCATTGATGCTGAGCGTCTCGAAGAAATCCGCACAACGCAGGAAGCAATATCAATCGACCTTCTCTCTTCAGAAACACAATTTGAACTTCTCGGAAATCTCGATTGCACTACAATTATTGAACATCCAATACTCACCGACGAACTAAATTCTCTTGCGGACCGACTATCGTTTACTGAAAACAGACTTGGGAGCAATAATGCAGAAGTAATTGCACTAAAAAAACAGTATTCCCTTCTTGAGATAAAAGATTATCTTCTCATGCAGAAAATTAGCGAGAAGTGCCGCACAAAACCGGTATTTATTCTGTATTTCTATTCAAATGCCGGTGACTGCCCTGATTGCGGCCGCGCTGGCGAAGTATTGACGTATTTGCGCCAGACGTATCCTGATCTTCGCGTCTATTCATTCGATTATAATCTCGACCTTTCTGCACTTCAGACGCTTATTTCACTGCGAAAAGTAAGGCCTCCTCTGCCCGCGTTTATCATCAACAATCGCGCTCCAGTCTACGGATTTAAAAACCTCGACGAGATGCAAAGACTTATTCCCGAATTGAAAACACTCGCTACGACAACGCAAAAGACGCTCGATAACGCAACTAGCACGCAGTAACGCATCTATTTTAGATAACTCCTAAATTGCTCAATTAATGCACGCGCTCCTTTTTCCTTAACGATTTCCACAGCGCGTATATAGTCAGGAGATCCCGGATTGACCATGTCGGGGACTTTCTCATCGCCAAACACATCAGTAATTACCGCAATAACAAGAGCGTAAACAAGTACATGGTTTTGCGTTATATGACTCTCATTCTTATACTCTTGCCGGATTGCCCCCCAGTACTCGTGTATTCCCGCATTATTATTTTGATTTCCGACAAGGCGATGGGCAATTTCATGTATAAAAATTTCAATTAATTTGTCCTCTGAATACGGTTCTCCGGTTTTGCGAAATGCCGGTATAAGAAACGGTGACGACATTGCATTCATGCCTGTTCCAAAAATCCATACTTCAAGATCGCGCGGCAGCGTCACGCTCGCGTGGGCAATGAGACTCTTCATTACTCTGTCGTCTGCATTTATTTTTTCCCACAAATTGCGGTACTCCCCTACTTTCCCTTCAACTTCTTCTGCAGACGGATAGGCTCCAAGATTTCGTTCAGCAAACAATCGTCTCCTACCCTCATCAAACGGGTAGGCATAGTAGAAATGTAATTTGGGAATAAACATATCTTGAGCCACCGGTCGGGCTTGAACCGACGACCTACTGTTTACAAAACAGTTGCTCTACCAACTGAGCTACGGTGGCGTATGTCACTCCTCAAATATCGCGCGTTTTTCGGGTGCGCGACGAAGGAGCTTTCTCTTATGTGCTGCAACCTCCTGCAAAAATGCCGATGCTGGTCCACCGCTCTCCCTTGGTTCTACAAAGCGATGTATTGCCGCGAGCATGCGGCGTAAGATACTTTCTATCATTAGTGTCACCTTTGCAAGAAAGCGTCCGAGTGTTATGCGAAGCGCAATTGCGCCGCGCTCGATAGATCGACGCGCAATAAGCGGGAGTAGATGCTCAATGATAAGGGAACTTGTGCGAAACGGTTTCGCGAGAGCAGGTCTGCTGCGCCTAAAGAACATTTTCCCCGTACGCATTTCATAGCGCTTTACGGAGAGTATAAGGATGATTCCTACAAGAGAAACCGCAAGGGTAATTATAAGAAACAGCACCATGCACAAATAAGTGTATCACGATTAAGCCCCAAACGCGAGAGAAAATTGAGTTATTTTACGGCGAGAATTGAGAGCCCAACGACCTCGATACGCTCACCAAATTTCTGTGTTGCTCCTGAAATTAAATCAGCGATAGTCTTTCCTTGGTCCTTGATAAACGGCTGCGCAAGCAGCGCTTCGCTATTTTCTGGACGCATTGCAGCAGCATGCATAGCTATGTCGCGAGCGAGAGCAACAAACTCTTCGTTTTTTGATACAAAATCTGTTTCGCACGAGAGCATGATCATTGCGCCGACTTGTCCAGTTGAGTGAATATATGACGCGACAGTGCCCGCACCCAATTCGCGCGTTGCTTTTTTCCCAACAATATCTGCCGCACGAGTTTTGAGGATCTCAAGCGCCTTATCAAGGTCGCCACCTGCCTCTTCGAGTGCTTTCTTACACTCCATGACTGAGACACCTGTTTTATCGCGTAGTTCTTTTACTACCTCTGCACTAATTGCCATCGTACGTTTATTCTTTAACCTCAGAAGGCGGAGCTGATAAATGCTGAGTGTACACGCGCGCTATTTCATCAAGCACAAATGTAATTGTCTCTACTGATGCATCGTTTCCTGGAATAGGATGTGAAATTTTTCTGCTATCGCAATCTGAATTGAGAAGCGCGAGTATTGGGAGCCCGAGCTTTCGAGCTTCCTCCACGGCACCTTCCTCATGTTTAGGATCAACAATGACGAGCGCGTCAGGAATTTTTGTCATACCCTTGAGCCCGCCGAACATCGCCTCGAGATCTGCAATTTCACGATCAATGAGAAGCCTCTCGCGCTTGGTGAACTTAGCGAGCTCACCTTTTTCACGCATTGAGCTGAGCTCTGCAAGACGAGAAAGTCGGCGCTTAATTTCAGAAAAATTAGTGAGAGTTCCGCCGATCCAGCGAGAAGCGCAGTACGGAAGATTGAGGCGCTCTGCGACACGCTTTACGGACCCTCTAGCCTCAGCTTTGCCTCCCACGAAAAGAATAACTTTACGGTTTTCCGCAAGAGATTTTACGAAAGAAAGTGCGTCACTAAAGCACGTTGCGGTCTTCTCAAGATCAAAGAGTTCCGTGCCTCCTTTGGAGCCAAATATAAAAGGCGCGACCGATGGGTGTCGGCGCGATGGGGCATATCCAAAATGTGCTCCCACTGAAAAAAGTTTATCTATCATTTCTTCTCTACTCATAGAGTAGGTGACTCAGAATATCACGCTTTCTCGCCTGCCGCAACTGCGCCGTGGCTCTGTGAAGCCGCTTCTAGGGCATCCAAAATTGGAGTCAAATTGCCCGCAACAATGCCCGGAAGGTTGTGCCAGGACTCCTTAATGCGATGGTCAGTAATACGATCTTGGAGTGTGTTGTAGGTGCGAATCTTTTCAGAGCGATCACCTGTACCAATCTGTTCCGTGCGCTGCGAGGAATATTTTGCGCGCTGCTTTTCCTCTTCAAGTGCTTCGAGTTTTGCCATGAGCACTGCCATTGCTTTTTCGCGATTGGCTGACTGTGATCGCTCACTTTGCGAGCGCGCATCGATGCCGGTTGGTCGGTGCACAACGCGCACAGCGGTCTCTACTTTGTTGACGTTTTGCCCGCCAGCACCGCCTGCGCGAGAAAATTCCATGTCAATATCGGCAGGATTGATTTCAATTGTGTGTTTCTTGCGGATAGGCAATATCGCCACAGAGGCTGTCGATGTATGGATTCTTCCAGATTTTTCTGTTGCTGGCACTCTCTGGATGCGATGAACGCCCGTCTCATAGCGCAAACGCTTATATACACCCCTTCCGCGGATCTCAAAAATTGCTTCTTTGTAACCGCCCAAATCCGATTTTGATTCAGAGAGTACACGTACGCTCCACCCTTCTCCTTCAGCATAGGCGCGATACATTCCAGCAAGCTCCTCAGCAAAGAGCGCAGCTTCTTCCCCTCCCACACCGGCACGCACTTCTAGTGCTACTTCGTTAGGAAATTCTTCCTCTTCTTTCTCTCCCTGAAGAATCGCGTCCATCTGGGCGATTAGCGATTTTTTCTGCTCCTCAATACGCGCCAAATCGTCTTTCACAAGCTCACCTAGATCGCCGCTCTCAAGCGCGCGGATATCGCGCTCTTCGGATTGAAGTCGTTCAAGCTCTAAGCCCAAATACGCTGTCTTTGGATTGTCTTTATATTTCTTTATATCCATGTGCGATGCAAAAAAATTCCCGTTACTTAGGAAATCTTGTTTTTGCGGAGCAAGAAGCGTCTACTTAGACTTTTTAGTCGAGCGCTTGGTTCCCGCCGCAGCGCGTCGCATCTTGAACTTCTCTACGCGACCCGCCGTGTCCACGATCTTGTCGTTTCCAGTATAGAACGGATGGCACTCACTGCAGATTTCTACCTCTATTTTTTCCCGTGTTGAGCCAACAGTAAATTTACGGCCACATGCGCAGGTCACCTTTGCCTCCGGGAAATATGTTGGATGGACATCCGTTTTCATGGCGCTTACAGTAGCACAAAAAATAGGCGATTACAAGCTCTTAAGAAAGTCTATATTTTCCTGGAATTGCTGTGCTTTTGAGATGACCGAGTTGCCATAGGTATAATTTGTTGGCGATCGAGTGTCGCACGAGCGGCCAGAATAGTATCGGCACGCGGCGTTGCGCTCCGACGTATAGGTCTGTCCTGATGCACCGAGGTCGCCAAGATAAATTGCCGTGGCCATGACTGCATGTCCAGGGTTCCACGGATTGGGTAAAGAAACACCCAGTGAATTTTTAAGTCGTGGTGAAAAGAGATTCCAGGTCGATGGAATAAACTGAGACGGCCCCATAGCACCGCCGTAGCCGCGAGACGCGCTGTAGGTCTTACCAAGCGGACACGATACGGGCGTTGTAGACCAACTTATGCCGAGTGCGCTAGTAATTTGTGCGAACGGTTCGGTATCACGAGGCGCTTTCATAACTTTTTCAAACGGTGTGCCGGTATTTTTACCAACGCCATCGCCAGTTGAGAGATCTTTTACGTAGCACGAGCCAATATTCTTTCCCATGTCAGATTCTTGCGAAAGAATCGCCAATATAAGCGCCGCGCGCACGCCCGTTTTAGCGCTCGCGGCATTTGCATACTCAAGCGCTCTTTCAAATGAGATACCTTGCGCATCTCGCAAGTCAAAGAGTGCCGTGCGAATATCTTCTGCACGCTTCTGTCTCTCCGCGAGCACTTCCTGATATGACTTCTCTTCCTTTTGAGTGATAGTCAAAAGCTCTTTCTTTTCCTCCTCACTCTTCTTAATTTCTTTCTTTTTTACCTCAACCTCAAAGCGCGCGTCTGTTTCCTGGTTTTTGCGCGCAGAAAGTGCGTCTTTTTCTTTCTGCGTTTCATTGCGCACTTCGCGCAGTTCATCAAAATGCACTTGCAGGTCACGGTTTATGACATCGATCGCGTCAACTGTAGAAAAGAAATCCGCCAGATTCTGCGACGAGAGCGCGAGAATCGCGAGCGGCGTTGTCTCTGCCCGCTCTTTTTCACGCAAGAGCTTCGCAAGAGATTCTCTGCCGTTTTCAAGTCGCTCTTCAAGCGTGGCGATGTGCGACGTCTTCTGTTGAATTTCGTTCGTGAGACGAGTGATCGTGTTATTGCGCTGTCTGATTTCTGCTTCTGCTTTCTTGATCTGAGCATTAAGAGCAGTTACGTCACCTTGAAGCGATTTCTTTTTGTTCCGCGTCTCTTCAAGAACTTGTTGCCATTGCGCTATTTCCTTCTGAAGCAAATCGTACTCCGCTTGGAGTCTCGCCCGATCCTCCGGAGATAGGGTCTGTGCGCCTAGTTGAGTAGGATACGCAAAAAAACATGCGCCCGTACAGACGAGAATTGCGACAAGAAAAACTACTCCGTAAGCCCTGTGTACGGTCATTACGTTTAATTATAACCCAGCGAAGATATACCGTCTCTAGACACTTGCGAAAAACAAAATCGCAATAAAAATTACTGTAATTGCCCCAAATACGCCCAATTCACTAATAAAAAGAGCCGCAGCTTCTTTCTTTGCGCCATCGAGATACATCTGGACAGGCTGATAGAAAAATAGAAATCCCATTACCGCCGCGGAGAATACAAACAAGGAAAGCATTGCAATAGGAATAAGTGGTGTTTCAGCCTGCTCTAACTTTTCCGGACCATAAAAAAGAAACGTAGCAATCAGAGATATATAAAGTGCGGCTAGAAGCGCATTAATAAATGGGTTCTTTGTCATGCCCACTACAACTTCACTAATCGCACGTAAGTAACGAAATTACTCTTTGCTCTCAGAGGGAGCAGCTCCAGCTTCGCCCTCTTCTTCTTTCTTACCGCGCTCCTCAGAAATCTCGATAGTAGAAATGTCTGCCGGGACTTCCTCAACTGGCTCTTCTTTTGCTTCCGCAATCATTGCCACGACGTCTTCAGGATTTGCCGTGACTTTTGCGCTCGGTGGGAATGAAAGATCGCCGATCGTAATCTTGTCGTTGAGCTCTACCAATTTTGAAATATCAACATGAATAGCATGCGGCAGCTCTTTCGGCTGGCACTCGATTTCAATTTCGTGCATAACCTTAACCAAAATACCACCCTTATCTTTCACCGCTCCGCTCTCTCCATCAAATTCGACGGGAATAGAAACAGTAACCGTTTGACCTTTTTCAATTGCATAAAAATCTGCGTGAAGCGAGACGCCAGTCACCGGATCAACGCTTACCTCGTGAATAAGCGCATCTTTTTCTTCTCCAAGCCCCGAGAGAGTAATAACTGTAGACTCGCCTGCCTTATGAAAAACTTTGTCAAAAGTTTTTCGGTCTACTGTAATGGGAGTTGACTCCTCGCTGCGACCATAAACAACAGCAGGAAGAAGCCCCGCGCGGCGCAGCGCCGCGGGTTTTTTAGATGTATCGCGCTTCTCTACCTTCAATTCCATGAAGCCACACTGTAAAGCAATTTTGGGAAAAACGCAAGACTCCTATGCAAGTATTTTGCAAAATTCCTAACAAATCTACTGGGTAGCGTACGGTGTTAGTTCTCCCGCACCTGGTCAAGCACCCTGCAGGTAAAGTTCTTGGAGACAACGGTGGTCTCCCCGTTCTTGCACGTCACGGTGTACATTGTCGTAGAAGCGAGCGGACCAGTAGTGATTGTTCCCGAAAGTCCGAGGTCTGCACGATTGATACCGGGGCCGGTGACGGAGCACGATGTGCCTTTATTAGCACGCCAGACAATATCGCACGTGTTGTTGATGCGAATGATATTCTGGCACACGCCAGCGCCTCCATTAAATTGCACTTGGGCACGACCACGCGAATTAAGGAACCCTGTGAAGTTAACCGGGCATGAAATATTTGGTGCATCACACTGCACTGGCCGCTGTGCACTGCACGAACCATCACACTGCACGACTCCGGTGTTGCGCGCTGCCGGAGAGCAGCTGTTGTTAGGTGCTGATAGGCACCTCTCACCAGTTCGTGGACTGCATGTATCACCTTCGCTGTTGTCACGCGCAGTAGAGCAGCCAGGATCAAGGAGGAAGTCAATTTTGCCATCGCTGTCGTTGTCGACACCGTCAGAGCATTGGTACTGTCTGGGGCTCACATAGAGCGTCCCAACCAAATTGTGCCATCGCTCCACATCGCAAAACGCGCCGCGGCTATTACTGTCACACCGCTCAGTCTTGTAGCGGAGCCGATACGCATACTCGCCTGGAGATAGAGTCGATGCGGATTCATCGTTTCCATTCCATCTGAGTCGCGTTGTACTTCCTCTTTCATCAATGCGAGTGAGCACGGGTGCTCCTTTCAACTGCTCACCACCTAAATCCATGCCGCTAAGCCGAACGGAGGTGACATTGCCTCCCTGCTCAATACTCGCCGGCTCCACGCGCAGCTGTCCTGTGGGTGTGCCGCCTCTTTGGCGCTGTGTGCGTGGAGCAACTGAATTTTCACTGCCCAGATCACTGTTTTGCAAGCTGCTCCTGTTACCAAATATTGAACTAAAATTAGCGATTCTATCTGAAGCAGTGGCTACACGTGAATTACGAGTCGGCGCACCAGTTTCATTAACGCCAGATGTATTGACCGAGAATGCGAGAGGTCTTGTTTGAGGTGCAAAGGCTCTATTGAATGCGCCAGTGGTATTTGTTTTAAAACTTGCAGGCTCTACAGCCGGGAAATCCTCTGGATATGGGTTCCCATCAAATTCTGGTGTACTGTAACGATATGGATCTTTAGGCGTAAATTCAGGCATGTTGAACTGTCTCACTCGAGGCGGATAAGCCATATCTGGGAAATTTACTCCATACTTCGAAACATCATCAGGAGAATTGATTATGACATCTCTAATAAAGTTAGGATCATATGTGCCGGGATTACGTATAGCATATTCTGGAGAAATGAATCCGAGCATAGGATTGGCATCGGTTAGCCCTGTGATCTTATTATCGCGAACAATGGTACCCTTAGTGATTTCCGAAGGCAGACTGTCATCAAGTTGATAGCCAAGCCTATCGACAATCTTATTTGGATTTCGAACATTTAAATCTGTTGGATTAATTACATCCCTATATCGGGAGATTGCCGAGATATCATCATTGTATGCACTTTCAATATTTCTCAATGCCTGTACGTCTCTTGGGCTCAAGTTACGAGTTGAAGGATTAGCGTTGAACTGATACGACGGAGCAGTATTTACTTCTGGTCCCAACGCGTTGACACTTGGTGAGCGCAGTTCATATCGACCGGTCTGTTCATTGCGAACTACTGTAAAGCCCGTCGGGGGTGAATACGTTTGCGGACCGAGAGAATTTGCACTTCTCGGCTGTGAGGTCCTGGGAGTTGTTGGAGTATTAAAACTGGTCAACTCAACTAGATTTCGCGATCGTGTTAAAGTATTCCAATCAGGATCATATATTTGATCGCCAGGGGTCCTTGGATTCACATTTCTTCTTAACTCTCTGATAGTTGGATCGATACGCGGGTCATCAAGCCCATAATCGTAGAGCTTTCCCGTGGTTACAGGTATTCCTATACTTCCTGGATCGGGTGCAGGGCCTGGAATAAGGCCACCTGAGAGCGCTCGAGCAGCCTTTTGGCTATCGTACGCGCGCGTTGTATCTGACCAAGGATCGTGCAATTCATATCGGCCTGTTTGCCGATTCCTTGATACTACTGATCCGCTTGGAGGCGAATATGTTTGCGGACCGAGAGAATTTGCACTGCGCGGCTGCAGATTTGAAATAGTATTTTGTGGTGCGAAATGTACTATGTCATTGTTTAAGACAGGGTCATAAATGAGATTGCCAAGTTCATCGTAGCGATACGGTGCAAGGTTGTACTCCATAGGAAAGCCTGGCTCATAGACCGCATATGGAAGTCGAGCTGCCATATTCCGAAGTGCTCGTTCCTCTGGATCCTCAACAAATCCCAACTCCCTATCTATCTGCTGTGTCGCGAGTCTCGTTCGATAATCGCGAATCACCGCTGATTCTTCAGGAGTGAGCTGTCCATTCTCGTCATAGCTGACAATGCGCGTACCAGGTGTTTTTGCTAAATCTTTATTATTTACAAGTTGATATCCGTTCGCAGTCCTAACAATAGTCGAGTTAGGAGGACCGCTGTACGTTTCTCGCGACAGTGCGTCTATATTTCTGTTGTTAGTGTTCACATCGCGTCTGTTGCTTTGATTGCTTGGTCTGCCACTTGCGGGTCGGCCCGCGCCCACCGGTTGTCCGGGTCGGTTGACGCCTCCCGGAACCGCGCCTACTCCGATGTCTCTTTGGGCAGCTGTGCCGCCGCCTGCGCCTGAAGGAGTACCGCCAAGACCAGCGCGAGCACGACTTGCCGATTGAG
>DASPJS010000054.1:0-4528 GCA_035628495.1 Minisyncoccota bacterium | reverse complement strand
CCCCGCTGCGCATCGGGATTATCCGCAAAGCGCTTTAAAACCTCTTTTGCAGAGCCAATTACGGCTTCTTCGTGCACTTTGGTGAGTTCACGAAACGTGCCAATTCTGCGCTCTTCGGGTAACACAGCTGCAAGGCTTTCTAGGGTCTTCATAATTCGATGCGGGGACTCATAAAAGACGCTCGCCCGCTCATTTTGCGCTATTTCTTTGAGGAGCGTTTCTCTTCCTTTCTTGAGCGGCAAGAAACCATAAAATGTAAATGAGGGCGCCTTAAGTCCCGCAATAGCAATTGCTGCCGCAAGAGCGGAGGGTCCGGGAATTGTTTCAATTGCTATGTTTGGGAGGCGCTCACGCACGACCGAGATAAGCTCAAGACCTGGATCAGAAAGCCCAGGTGTTCCCGCGTCGCTCACGAGCGCAACATGCTTGCCATTCCCAAGAAATTCAAGAATTTTCTCAAATCCTTTTTCACCGCTATGCGCATGAAATGCGAGAGTTGGCGTATGAATATCAAAACGTGAGAGAAGTTTCTTGGTGACACGTGTATCTTCGCAGGCGATAACATCCGCCTCTTTGAGTATGCGTAAGGCGCGCAAAGTAATGTCTTCAAGATTGCCAATAGGCGTTGCAACCACAGAGAGTTTTGCCACATTAATATTATATCACAAAATGAAGGCTTAATCAATATCTTTTGACCGGGACCACATCAGTGGGTACTATTCAGAGTGGGACGTATGGTTCTTCAACAGTGAAAGGTAAAAAATGTATGGTTCTGCACAGAGGAAAGAGACGATCGATGATCGCCATGTGAGCGGAGCGCTGCATCAGGCATATTGGCACAAAAAAGCAATAAAAATTGTCGGTATAGGACGCTTCCCTGGCCCCACTGAAGAAGGCCCGGGAGTGAACTGGACAATGAGTAATCTCAGAGTCCCCGAGGATGCGCGCAAAAAGTCACCGCTTACTACTTATTTGCCACAGTTCGCGCGGGAGCTTCAAATTGAGAAATTTTTTGCTCCCTCGCCAATAGAATTCAACGGCAGGATATGCAACCAGAGCGAGCTCAATATTTCCATTCCGCTCGGAAGTTCTCTTTCTGTACGACGTGGTGCAAGAGCTGAAGGATGCTTGCTGTACCCCGACGAGGGGTTTCTGCTCTCGATCGCTGGATGCGCCATCATCGTGGCGTATATGGACGGTAACTCCTGTCTTGAAACATTAAACAGGACGGGTGTGGCCCATGGAGGACTCAAATCGTTCTTTAACCACAAGCGGGTATTAATCGATAACGACTCGAGTCCGCCCAAACCTCATGAGAGCGTTGTCGGAAATCTTCTCTCGGCAATTAACTTCACTAGAGAAAGGGCAAAGGATACGCATATCCTTATCGCCTACCCTATTGAGGCCGGCAAACTTGTGTACGATTGGAACTACCCAGGAGACGGTGACCAAAATCGTCGCATGTGCGAGTTCTTTTATTCGCATTTAGGACCTGAATGCTTCGTCGATTGGGACGCACACAAGACCGTCAAGAAATTCGCACTTGAGCGAATCGCCATCAAGCAATGCACTGAAGCTGGGGTGCCCGAAGAGAATATCGAGGTCATCTCTTCTCCAGCCTACTATGCCAACAATGGCATGACCCGCTGGTTTGAGACTCGGGGCGATCCCGAATTCAAGGACTGGAGGAATCTAGGCATCATTGCTCGATATACATGATCCTTCCACATAATTGGCTCGCCCGCGGACATGATCCGCGGGCGCTTTATTATTTAAACGCCGCTAGTGCTAAAGTAGTTACATGCTGTACAAAAGGGCCCATTTCATAGGTATTGGCGGCGTTGGCATGTCTGCGGTCGCAAAACTTCTTAAAGATTCTGGAGTTAAAGTTTCCGGCTCTGACGAGGAAGTATACCCCCCGATTTCTACATTTCTTGAGGAGCTAGGTATCAGGCCAAGCACATATACGGCGCAAAACTTGCCACCCGACGCTGACCTCATCGTCATCGGAAAAAACGCGAAACTTGTGCCTGAAACAAATGAGCAGGTAAAGGCTGCATTTGATTCTGGAAAAAAAATTCTCTCTTTTCCCGAGGTCCTCGGAGAATTATCGCAAGAAAAAGAAGTCGTCGCAGTTGTGGGAAGTTACGGCAAGTCAACGACGACGGCACTCGTTTCACATATTCTTGAAACAGCCGGAAAAGATCCATCTTTTTTTATCGGCGCAATTCCCTACACGCCTGTTCAAAACGCGCACATGGGAAAGGGAAAACTATTTATCGTCGAAGGAGACGAATATCCCTCCTCAAATACCGACCCGCGCGCAAAATTTCTCCTACTGCGTCCATCTCACGTCCATATCACTCCTCTCGCACATGACCATTACAACGTATTCCCGACGGCCGAAGATTACCTCAAGCCCTTCGAAGAACTTCTTACGATTCTTCCCCAGAACGGCGCACTTGTCGCGTGCTGCGAGGGCCCACTCAGTGACAGATTTCTTTCCAAAATTGTAAGGCCCGTAACTACATACGGAGTTTCCCATGGTGAATTTCAAGCAAAGAATATTTCCTGGGGAGAAATAACAGCGTTTGATATCACGCGGAACGACAAGACAATCGTGCGCGTGGCTACCACTCAGCTCGGAGAGCACAACATTCAAAATATTGTAGGAGCTGCAGCACTTCTCCTAACTCTCGGAGTCGTCTCACCCGAAGAATTCGCAGCCGGTGTCACCACATTTTTGGGTATTACGAGACGGCTCGATAAAAAATCGGCAAGGACATCAATCCCGATTTTTGAAGGCTTTGGCTCCTCGTACGAAAAACTGCGCAGTGCCATCGAAGCGGTGATTCAGCACTTCCCCAAGCGCCGACTCATCGTCGTATTTGAACCCCATACATTCTCCTGGAGAAACCGCGGCGCGATTTCTTGGTATGACACCGCATTTGCCGGCGCACAGAAAATCTACATCTACGAACCTGCCTCGCAAGGGGCGGCAACGCACACCCAGCTTACTCACGAAGAGATCGTGGAGCGGGTAAAAGGCGCAGGCTTCGATGCGCAGGCGATTTCTGATCCGCAAGCAGCGCTCGCTATAATTGAAGAGGATTTGAAGCCTAACGATGTTGTACTTCTTTCAACATCGGGAAACTTAGGAGGACTTATCGAAACAATTCCCCTTATGGCTGAGAAGAAGTACCCCGCAGCATAGTATCGTCAGAATACGTTTGCCTGAGGCAGTTTTTGCTGCTTGACTTCGTGGCACCTATATGCTATAATAGACAGCGGCGTTTTAGTTCGCATTTTCCAACAATCAAAAAAGGAGCAAAACATGCTGAAGCGATTCAAAGGCGGGATTCAGTCAGCGGCTATCATCATAGTCTGTACCTGGATCGTTTACGGTAGCGTCTCAGTAGTCGACCACGCCACAAGCTCGATAGAGTTGATTGGCTCGACGAGCTACGGCAAAGCTGAAACAATAAATATGTCGATAGTTCGGAAGAATCTCAAGACTCCTCACTTTATGCCGCTACCTTCCGAATCTCCTCACGATCATTTGGAGTGGCGTTTGCCCCAAGGAAATGAGGAAGTCGAAATCTAAATTTCCAACTGTTCGAGTAAGCCCTAGTGAAAACTGGGGCTTTTTGTTTGGGGAAAATGCGTATGTATAGGCCTCTTGACAAATGTTACTTGGCTATGGTATAATAGAGAGTAGTTGAACATTCACATGGTGTGAATGTTGAGGAGGCAACAAAATGCGTGCGTTAGTAGTGTTAAGTATTGCGGGTATTGTTTCTCTCACTTCGGGTGTTGAAGCGGGACAGCCCCTATGGGTGGATGTGTTCGCTTCTCCAAACAAAGGAGAGGTCGTCAAAAAGCTCCCGTCCCAGCATTGCACGAGCGACATCAGTGAGAATCGAATCGTCGCCGTTTGCGATCACATGGAATTCGAGGCCATCGACCTGAGGACATGGAAGCCCTTCGGTTACGAGAAAGCTAACGTGAGCTTGAAGTGCGAATACGTAGACTCAGTCACGTACGCATGCCAAGAGTTTAACGTAACATTTGATTAAACATCTGAGCCCCAGCTGCGAAGCTGGGGCTCTTATTTTTATGAGAATATTTTTTCTCCGTATTCTTTCCAGCGCCGGTAGAGATAGATTGCCGCTGCGAGATACACGAGACCGGTGAGAATAAATACTAAATTACTCCCGAAGATAGACATGCCGATATTTCTTCCAAGCACCCCAGTAATGCCCAAGTTGAGTCCCGAAATCACGCTCACCGCAAACATCGCCGTGTCGAGCGTGTTTTTTCTTCCAAATAATGTTTTTCTTTTCATCCAGCGATACAGCATGTATCCGGAAGCAAGACCAGAAATAATCCAGCAGATCTGAAGCACGAGAAGTATCAAACTAAACGAAGACGAATTTGCTAAAAGCAGAAGCGGAGGAACACCACCTATAAATAATGCGACCGCTGCAATAACGAGCCGAGCTTCTGACCAGAAAAAGCTCCAGCGCTC
>DASPJS010000053.1:0-4672 GCA_035628495.1 Minisyncoccota bacterium | reverse complement strand
AGAAAAATTCTCCTTCTACCTTCAGGCATTTAAATACGGCATGCCTCCACATGGCGGTTCGGCAACCGGTCTCGAGCGCATAACTGCTCGCATGCTCAACCTCTCAAACGTAAAAGAAGCAACGCTCTTCCCGCGCGATCTCAACCGCATCGACACACTTCTTTCGACAGACGAAAAGAAAGACTAAACACTACAAAAAAGCTTGCATTTGTGGTATTGTGCGGCCGCTATGACAATTCGATTTGAGAAGGCCGTTCCTCAGGGTTTTACACCTATTCGCCTTATAACAGGCTCTATTTCACGTTATATCGAGCGCAGCGGCGCCTTAGAGCTAGAGATAGGGTTCGGGCCGTCCAAGGGGCTCTCCCAGCGCAAAACAACGACTTTTTTGCGCAAAATCATAACCACTGCCAAACAAAACAAAATTAAAAAAGCGGCGCTCGACTGGAGAGAAATCCGCGCTGTTGCAGACAAATCCATTTCAGACAAGAAACTCGGGGAAGTGATGGCTGTTGCGTTTGTGATGGCGAATTTTGAGTTCACTACCTACAAACAAAAACCCGAAGAAGGATTCAGCGCCGTTGATGACGTCGTAATTCTCAATGCACCAAAAGCTACTCGTGACGGAGTTGAGAGAGGAATAATTATCGGCAAAGAAATTAATGCGACGCGAGTGCTCGCAAATACTCCCGGCGGCGACATGACGCCGAAGGTTCTTGCGAACGCCGCAAAAGAAGCTGTAAAAGGCGCGAGAGTAAAAGTTTCGATACTTGATGCCGCGCAAATGCAGAAAATCGGCATGGGAGCTGTACTTGGTATTGCAAAAGGTTCAACCGAAGAGCCTCAGTTTATTGTGATGGAGTACCAAGGCACGGCAAAGTCAAAAAAACCAGTCGTTCTTGTTGGAAAAGGCGTCACATTTGATACTGGAGGACTCAATATAAAGCCGGGCGACTCGATGTATGAGATGCATATGGATATGTCGGGAGGTGCGGCGGTAATCCATGCAGTCGCGCTTGCTGCAAAGCTCAAACTCAAAGCAAATGTAGTGGGTCTAGTGCCTGCAGTTGAAAACTCACCATCAGGCACTTCTGTGCGCCCTGGCGACATTCTTAAATCGCTCTCAGGAAAAACGATTGAAATTCTTAATACCGACGCAGAAGGTCGCGTTATTTTAGCTGACGCGATTACATACGCGAAGCGATACAATCCAAAAATGATTGTTGATGTTGCCACGCTCACCGGCGCAGCACTTATCGCGCTTGGAACACACGCAAGCGCATTTATGACGAATAAAGACGCGCTCATTCCCGCACTTCAAACTTTAGGCGAAGAAAGCGGCGACTATGTTTGGCCGTTTCCGGTCTGGGAAGAATACGAAGAAATGACCAAGGGAACATTCGGTGATATTCCAAACATCTCTACTGCAGGAAATTCGCGCTACGGCGGCGTTATCGCGGGCGGCATGTTTCTTAGAGAATTTGCAAAAGATCTCGACTGTCCGTGGGTGCATATTGATATGGCTCCAAGGATGACTGCCAATCCGGGTGATTTCCTCGCAAAAGGTGCTGTGGGCGCGCCAGTGCGCCTACTTCTTGCTATTATTGAGGAATATGGCAATTAAGAGTGCACTTGTCGTTAAAACACCTATATATGAGGGGCCGCTAGACCTACTCTTGGATTTAATCGAGAAGCGCAAGCTCCTCATTAATGATATTTCGCTTGCGAGCGTAGCGGATGAATATATTGCGAAAATTGAGGGCCTCGAAGAACTTCCTATAGATGAAACTGCACAATTTGTTGCACTCGCTGCGACACTGCTTCTTATAAAATCGCGCTCGCTTCTCCCAACACTAGAGCTCTCGGACGATGAAGTGCGCGATATTAGAGAACTCGAATATCGTCTTGAGGTTTATAAAATCATTAAAGAAGCGGGGCGGGCACTCCGAGTTTCCTTTGACGCTCCACCTCTCTACCAGGGCGCGTGGAAAGAACCTGAGCCGCTGTTTGTGATGGACACTGGCACAACACTAGCTTCGATTGAAGCAGCTGCTCGCAGACTCATGGAGGGATTCCCTCAAAATATTGCACTTCCTAAGGTTGCTGTTAAAAAAATTATTTCACTTGAAGAAATGATCGAGAGTCTTTCAAAGCGAGTGCAAAGTGCCATTCGCATTTCATTTAAGGAATTCGCCGGCAAGAAAGAGCGCACGGAAGTAATAGTGGGATTCCTAGCGCTCTTAGAATTGGTAAAACAGGGTATAATCAAAGCCAACCAAGACCGAAAATTTGGCGATATTGTGCTAGAGTCCGACAATATCGCAGCGCCAACCTATGAGTGATTCTAAGCTCCAAAATAAAATCGAAGCCTTACTATTTGCGCTTGGTAGACCAATGTCGCGTGACGAGCTCTCACAGATGCTGCGCGTATCAAAAGAAGAGCTAGAAGCGGCACTGGGTACGCTTGTTGCGCAGCGATTTGAGCGCGGGGTGATATGTGTGGACGACGGCAGGGAGGTGGAATTGCGTGTTGCAGGAGATGTTCAAGAGATTATCGAAGAGGTTCGCAAGGAGGAGCTCTCAAGAGATATTGGACGAGCGGGCCTTGAAACGCTTTCGGCAATTTTATATAGAGGTCCGTTAACTCGAAGCGAAATTGATTTTATCCGTGGCGTAAATTCATCACAGATCTTGCGAACACTCCTTATGCGAGGGCTCGTGAGACGCGTGGTTAATCCGAAAGATGAGCGCTCATACCTGTATGAACCTACGACCGAATTAATGGCACAGCTTGGGATTACCAAACGACAAGATCTCGCTGAATTTGACGCTGTACGAACACGACTTACTGAACTTGAGGAGACCTACCGCGCCAAGGAAGAATTAAGCAATGATACTCTCTAGCAAAATCGTCATGTATTTGCTCGCTGGCGCAAGTATCGCGAGTGCCATCTTCTTAACCACGCTCTATGGCCTCTATGCTCCTTTTCATTCGCAGGAGGCAGTAGCGGTTACGGCACCTCACATTGAACTCGATCCAGCACTAATCACCGCAAAAGCTGCAATAATTTTTGATCCAAACTCTGGTCAAATATTGTTCGAAAAGAATGCTCATGCACAACTGCCACTTGCCTCACTGACTAAACTTATGTCGGCGGACGCTATTCTCTCTTCTGGTGTAGAGAACGCTGTAGTATCGATCTCAGTAGAGAACCTTAAACCCGAGGGCGATTCGGGTCTTCGTGTCGGTGAGAATTGGAAGCTTGAAGATCTGCTCATGCTTGGGTTAGTTGCATCTTCAAACGATGCGATGGCAGCCGCAGCAAACGCGCTTGGCGGCGATGTAACACAGCGCATGAACATGCGTGCACAAGAGCTAGGACTTTCACAAACGCATTTTTCAAACGCTACCGGCCTTGACCTGGATCTAGAAATTGCTGGAGCATATGGCTCTGCGTACGACGTAGCTAAACTTGCCGCTAACTTTTTGCGATCATATCCGGGACTTTTTGAGACGACTGCACATCAGCGCATTGGTGTTTCTTCAAATAGCCAATACATTGAGGCGACTTCAACCGCAGCGCCACTCCTCGATATTCCAGGTCTCATTGCCGCTAAAACGGGCTATACGGACCTAGCAGGAGGCAACCTAGTCGCAGCAGTAGATGTAAAGCTCGGACGCCCACTTATCATCGCGGTCTTGGGCTCAACCAGGCAGGCAAGATTTTTGGATGTGAAAACGCTTGTGCACGCTGCTCGAGCAACATTACTGGAACAACCTTAAAACCATGGAAAATTTTGAAGTGCTAAGAATTTTCATGCCTGCAGTCATTACGTTCCTTTTTGGTATAGGCTTTACGCCGTTTCTTACATACTTTCTGTATACGTACAAGTTTTGGAAACCGAAAGCAGGAAAGGTTGCACTCGACGGCGCACCTGCGGAAGTATTCAACCAACTCCACCAAACGAAAGAAGTTGGTACACCGCGTGCAGGAGGAATTCTTGTGTGGGGCTCGGTGCTTCTTACTGCAGGCCTCTTGTGGGCTCTTGCGCAGGGATATCCGGAAGCCTTTTCTGATCTAGCGTTCATTAGTCGCGAGCAGACATGGTTGCCGTTTGTTGCTTTTCTGATCGGCTCTATGGTCGGGCTTATTGATGATATTTATGAAGTGCGGGGCAAGGGTGGGCTGCGCCTGCGCGTGCGGCTCCTCGTCGTTGCTGCGGTGGCACTGTTTTGTGGCTGGTGGTTTTATGCAAAATTGGATGTCTCAGCTATCTCTTTCCCAATTATTCCTGGGCCGCTCGAGCTCGGTATTCTATTTGTTCCGTTTTTTGTACTGGTAGCGCTCGCGCTTTATGCCGGGGGCGTTATTGATGGCATTGATGGCCTTGCGGGTGGTGTATATGCAAGCATCTTCGGTGCCTACGCTGGTATTGCTTTTTTTCAGGATCAATACAATATCGCAGCATTCTGCGGAGCGATTCTGGGCGGACTTCTCGCATTCTTGTGGTTTAATATCCCGCCCGCCCGTTTTTATCTGTCAGAAACGGGCACGATGGGGCTGACGTTGGCTCTAACTGCTGTTGTCTTCTTAACAGACCTCCACGGCGAAGGAAGGGGAGTAACGGTACTTCCCATTATTGCATTTCCACTCGTCATTACCGTTATTTC
>DASPJS010000052.1:0-6518 GCA_035628495.1 Minisyncoccota bacterium | reverse complement strand
GTGTTTTTTGCGAGCGCACCACGCACAGGAAGAATATCGCTCACGACTTTTTCTAATTCCTCAATTGATAGCGGAAATATAGTTCGCAGTGTGGGGCGCTGTTCAAATGTTGAGAAAAAGTTCTGGTATGCGATTTTTACGGTGTCCGCAGCTTTGCTCGAGTAGTGCTTCGCAGCCAGATCTACAAGTTCACGAATTAGTTTAGAATCAATGTGATCAGTGTTCTGGTGATAGGTCTCGACTTTATAACCGCGCACTGCAAAAAAATCGTGTGATTTTCTTCCAACAGCAAGAACAGAGACATTTTCGCGCGAAAGCCCTGCTTTAGAGATATCAGAAAGCGTCGCGCGAAGTACGGCAGAGTTAAGCGCACCCGCAAGTCCCTTATCGCTTGTAATTACTATATAGAGTGCTTTGTTCACTGCTCTTTTTTCTGTAAGCGGGTGACTCAGGAGCTCCCTCGAACCCGATGCGCGAGCAAGAATCGAGACTGCTGCGCGTGCGTATGCACGACCAGCAAGCGCTCTGTTTTGTGCTTTGCGCATCTTTGCAGCCGAAACCGCCTCCATCGCCTTGGTTACTTTTTTTGTCTTTTCGACACTGCGTATTTTTCCTTTTATTGTCTTAAGTCCTGCCATGGTTTTATGCGCTCAATAATTGCGGATGCGAATCGATAAATTTCTGAAGCTGTGCTTTGAGTTCTGCCTCAGTCTGCTCGACGAGATTTTTTGAATCACGAATGCTTTTTAGCAGCTCCGGTGCTTGTGCATCGAGAAACGCGAGAAGTTTTTCTTCAAATTCCGGCACTTTGTTCACCGGTACTTTCTCCAAATACCCATTGATCGCTGCATAAATGACTACTGCCTGCCTCTCAAAAGCAATCGGTGCGCCATTTTTCTGACGCAAACTCGCAGTCATGCGCTCACCAGTATCGATGCGCTTCTTGGTTTCAGGATCGAGATCTTGCGAGAATTGCATGAACGCCTCGAGTTCCCGGAACTGTGCGAGCTCGAGCTTTATGCGGCCAGAGACTTTCTTCATCGCTTTTGTTTGCGCTGCAGAACCTACGCGCGACACCGAAATGCCTGGGTTAATCGCGGGGCGCATGCCTTTATTAAAGAGATCGGTTTCAAGAAAGATCTGTCCATCAGTAATAGAAATCACGTTCGTAGGAATATATCCTGACACGTCTCCTTCCTGCGTTTCGATAATAGGAAGACCGGTTAGTGATCCGCCTCCACGTGCATCAGATAGTTTTGATGCACGCTCAAGAAGGCGCGAGTGGAGATAAAACACGTCGCCCGGATATGCCTCGCGTCCCGGAGGACGCCGCAAGAGAAGTGAGAGCTGGCGATACGCCACCGCATGTTTTGAAAGATCATCATAAATAACGAGCGCATCACGTCCCGCTTCCATAAAAAATTCTCCGACTGCCGCACCCGCAAATGGCGCTAGGTATTGAAGTGCGGCCGGCGCGGAAGCGCCTGCGTCAACTACTATCGTGTACTCCATTGCTCCCGCTTCGCGTAGCTGAGCTACGATGCGTGCGGTCTTACTTTCTTTCTGTCCGATTGATACATAAATACAAATTGGGCGTGTGTCTTTTGGTTCATTTTTCTGATTTAGGATCGTATCAATCGCAATGGTCGTTTTTCCCGTGTAGCGGTCACCAATGATGAGTTCGCGCTGGCCGCGGCCAATCGGAATCATCGAGTCAATTGCCTTAATGCCTGTGTGCAGTGGCGTATTTACGCTTTGTCTATCGATAACGCCGTATGCTTCTCGCTCGATCGGGTTGCGCTTAGTACCCTTGATCTCTCCCTGACCATCAAGCGCTTCGCCAAGGGGCGAAATAACACGACCGATAAGATCGTCGCCTACCGGAATTGAAAGCACCATACCAGTCGCCTCGACTGACATGCCCTCTGATACGAGTCCTGTGTCGCCCAAAATAATAGCGCGCACAGATTCTTCTTCGAGATTTAAAACAACGCCGAATACCTCTGTAGATTCTGACACGGCCTTTTCAAGTGTTTTTCCGCGCGTGACATCAAAACGAATCATTTCGGACATTACCGCCGACCTAAGACCTTCAATTTCGGCAACACCGTCACCAACCTTCACTACCGTACCAACTTTATTTGATTCAGGACGGTCGCTTGGCTTAAAGCCTTCGATCTCTTTCTTAAATTGTTCGATGAAGTTAGGCATGAATGAGTTTTTGGTAGAGCTCGATCAATATTCTTTTCTGCTCTTCTTTTGGATTAATTCTTGCAAATTGCTGCGCTCGTTCTTCTCTCGCTACCAACTTTTCATATTCTGAGAATATGCGCGGTAGCAATTTCTCATGACCGCGACGCGCAAGTGCTTCTTTGAGATTTTTAAGATACTCCTTCCCTTTAGAAGGATTCTCTTTGATAAGCTCAAATAATGCTTGTGCGTAGTCGCGCGCCATACTCTACTTCGTTCTCATTTTCTCAATTCCTAATACGACCATTTTTGCCACTTCCTGCTTACTTTGTTCAATAGCCTGGGTCTTAAGTTCCCTTGCTTCACTCTCAGCTTCCGCGATCAAGTGTGCTGCTGCAGTTTCTCCTTTCGCTACAAGCTCACGCTCCACGCGCAGCGCCGATTCACGCGCATGCGAAATTATTTCATCTGCCTCTTTTCCGGCCGCCGCCAACTTAGCCGATCGATTGTTCTCTATATCTTTGCGAACCGCTGCAGCTTTGTTTGCGTCCTCTACTCCTTGCACAACTTTCTGGCGGCGCTCTTCAAGAACGCGCGTAATTGGACTGTAGAGAAAGTACCACAGCGCAAGCAGTACGAGCCCAAAATTTATAGCATTTATTGCTAGGAGTCTCCAATCTATGCCGAATGTGTGCAGAATTTCTTCCATCTATGTGAACTTGAGGATAAATCCAATAACAAGTGCGAAAATAGCGAGCGCCTCAGTAAGCGCCACACCGATGAACATTGTTGTCGTTATCGTGCCGGATGCTTCTGGATTGCGGCCAATCGCTTCAAGCGCTTTCCCAACTACGATACCGATACCGATTCCCGGACCAATGACTCCCAGACCTACTACGATTGCCATGCCCAATGTCTTTGCAGCTTCTGCGTCCATAAACGTGTGTTCTTATTAATAAATACTAATGAGATTCATGCGGCTCGCTGATGGCGATTTTTATGAACGCCAACGTCAGGAGCGCAAATATCGCCGCCTGCATCACGCCCACAAATGTTTCAAACAACATTAGCGGCACAGGAAGAAAGAGCGGTAAGAATGCGATAGCTACCGCTATAAGAATTTCTCCCGCGAATATATTACCGAAGAGCCTGAATGAAAACGAAACAAGACGCGCGAGATTTCCGATTAGCTCCATAATGCCAACCATAAATCCCATCACGCCTTGCTTGAGATTAACAAATTTTGAGCCGTATCTCAAGAAGCCAAGCATGATGATACCGGTGATTTCTATAACGAAAAAAGCGATGATCGCGAGCGCGAGCGTCACGTTTAGATCGGTATTCATGGGACGCAAAAGCGGCACAAAATGTCCTTCGTGCTGAATGCCAATACTTCCGATGAAAGGAAAGAAGTCCAGAAGGTTCGCTGTCACAATAAATAGAAAAATGCTCATGATGAGCGGAAAATACTTTATGGCCAACGCGCGACTTCCGAGCGTTGATTCCATATAGTCGATCACGAATTCAAAAATCATTTCAAAGAAATTTTGCACTTTTCCCGGTATAAGGCGCACATTTCTTCCGACAAAAAATCCAACTGTCAGGAGTATGGCGACGACAATCCATCCCATCACGAGGGAATTTGTTACAGGAATTCCAAAAAAAGTGCCCAGGTGCTCTGGGGCTAGTGCCACATGAATATCCACGCTGGCACTATATCATAAAAACAAAAGAGAACGCGCGCTTTGACACGTTCTCCTTGATACACCCTATACCAGGCGGTTGCGTACTATATATTGTTCTTCATCTGCGGGGCGGCGGGACAAATCCTTGTTTGCGAGATCGAGAGTGCCGCTGCATTTCTAATACTCGATGCAAGATTCTATTGCTGCGCTCAATTTCCTTTAGCTGATCAACGGCTATGTCCCCTGCCAGGACGGCCTTATACAGAATAAGCAAAAATAGTTGAATATGGCCCTCAATCGCATCTCGAAACTGTTTCTGCACTCCTGGTTCAAAGGCATCGATCATCGCTGATACTTCTGGCGATAACTCCAAGTCAAAGCTGCCAATCTGTTTAGATGTGAACGTGACGACTTGCAGTGACATATGTGGCTCCCTCGATTGCACTTCTTCCTCAATTACTTTACAACAAGCGGCTCCCATGTCAAGTAAGACAACGCCACTGTAGCCGTCTACATAGGAGGTGCGGATTACCCGTTAATATATAGTATTCCAAATATGTTTCTTAATGTATTTATTGCATTTGCTGCAGCGCTGTGCCTCGGTGGAGGAGTATCAGCAGTCGCTCATAATGCAGAACCTGGAGATGCACTCTATGAGTACAAAGTCCAGGTAAACGATAGAGTTGCAGCAGGAGTTGATGCAACGGTAGAAGGTGCCGGTGAAGTTGGCGCTACCATTCAGAATGCATTCGACTTTACTGTGGACGCAGACGTAGAAGCTGAAAGCAACAGCGACGCTCGTGTATCCCACGATGCTGACGCTTCAGCTATTGAAGCTGATACCCGCGCAAACGCAGAAGCGGAAGCAGAAGCGAACCTCGACACATCTATTGAAATAAATCTCTAATTTTGATTTATACAAAAACACCCCTTCGACTATGCTCAGGGGTATTTTTGTTACCTGCAGTCAACTACTCTTCTGATGGATTGAACTGCCCCCCTCCGCGCTCGCCGAAGTTGCAGAAGTTTATTTCATTCTTACCGTATTTATTTTGATTGGCTCTCACCCCATCAGCTGCGAACATAAGGACGCCGCACGAAATCGTATCTTTTGGCGTATAGTCATTACCCCTAATCGCGTTGTCTTGAATTACTGCCGTGCCGCCAAACCCAACCTGAATGCCGTTTTGTGCTATGTAATTGACCGGTCCAGCGCCAACGACAATATTGTCTAGGATTTCTACTGCGACAGAACCGTTTGCGATTATGCCAGTCTTTTGATAATTCATAGCCACGCTGCGGACGATGCGTACTTTGAGATCTGAGCCGCTAGTATCAAACGGTGCATTGCGAACTTCGATACCGTTTCCTTCCTGACAGCCGCTTGCGCCCTGATTAATATCGATTGCGCTAGCGTTGATTATTGTTCCCGTCGCGCCTTCAAACATAATTCCCCGCAGGCGATCATTGCCACCGTCACATACATTAGCGAGATTACTGGTGGTTACCGTGAGATCAATCACGTGTGCCTCGGTTCCCGCATTTTTGACTATCGCACCTTTAAAATGCCCGCCGGGCGGATCTACAGCAGTTATCGTGTTGCCTGCACCATCAAGCGTAAAGCCCTGCGGAATCAGTATTGTCTCGTCAGTAGTGCAATCGCTATTAAGCGTCATGGTTGTCCCTACTGTTGTAAATGTGCAGGTGCTACTTCCTGCAACAAACGTAGGAATCGTAAAAATTGCTAAAAGTGCGAGCGTTCCAAACCCATACAAACCTTCCCGAGAATACTTGTGTCTCTGCCAGCGTTTCAAAATTTTCGGCATAAAGAACAAAAAATCTATCAAAACTAATAATAGATAAAGCCTAGCATAGTTATTTCATGCAAAAACACCCTCTGTGGAGAGGGTGTTTTCGTTACATGAGCTGAACTGAGACCGAATTATTTGTTTTTAACTTTAACTTTGCCTTTCTTTGCGTAGTCTCTGCAGGCTTTCTCGCTTGCGAATGAATTACCATTCTCGTCAGTAAGGTTCTGCCAATTGCCATCACTGCACTGATCCTTAGCGGTCGGGGTAGGAAATGGCGTGCTGTCGCAAGCATCTCCTATTCCGTCGCCGTCAGAATCAGTCTGCGACGGATTCGCAGTCGATGGACAGTTGTCGTCTAGGTCACGAACACCATCGCCATCGGTATCTTCGAATCCTTCATCTACCACGCCATTGCAATTGTTATCTTTGCCGTCATTAACTTCTGTGGCATCTGGATTCACCGTCGCATCTTGGTCATTGCAGTCCGCAGGTACAGTACTACCGTCGCCGTCCGCATCAGAATCGCAGGCATCACCAAGAGAGTCGCCGTCTCTATTTGCTTGGTCAGAATTTGCAGTCAGCTCGCAATTGTCATTTGGGTCAGCGACACCATCATTGTCGTCGTCAGCGTCACATGGGTCGCCTTGCGTATCTCCGTCATTATTCGCTTGGCTTGTATTAGCAACCAGCGGGCAATTGTCAGCACTGTCAGACACAGTATCGTTGTCATCATCAGCGTCACACGCATCGCCCTGGGAATCGCCGTCATTGTTTGCCTGGTTCGGATTTGCAACTTGTGGGCAGTTATCTGCAGTATTGTTGACGCCATCGT
>DASPJS010000051.1:0-7437 GCA_035628495.1 Minisyncoccota bacterium | reverse complement strand
TTATTATCGTCGGAATTCTGGCGAGCTTCGAGTACGTATTTTTCACTGGCATAAACCCTCTTATGCTCGCGGGCTCAATAATTATTGGAATTGGCTTTATTGGAAGCGGCCTTTCTGTATTTCGAGGAGAGCACCCTGTTGAGCTCACTACGGCAACGGGTATTCTCGTCGCGGCGGGTGTTGGTATGGCATGCGGATTCGGACTCTATCTTATAGCGCTTGTTTCAACTATCCTCGCGCTCAGTATCTTTGGTCTTGTGCTTCCGTTTGAGAATCATATTAGAAGAAGATTCAGAAATAATAGCGACTAGTACACATGTTCGCTTCAGGAATTTGCCTGCTGTATACTTCGACAAATGGAATTCGGAGGAAAATATCGTGTGCGAGAAAAAGGTCTCTACGATCCTAAATCAAAGGAGCCATTTCGCATCAGCCGCAGCAAAATCGAATCTTTTGGAGAGTGCCCACGCTGTTTGTATCTGGATGCACGCTTAGGTGTGAAGCGTCCTGAGACGCCATCCTTTACACTCAACAATGCTGTCGATGAATTATTTAAACGCGAGTTTGATATTCATCGCGATGGTAAGACTGCCCATCCTTTGATGAAGGCCTATGGCTTGAAAGCGGTCCCGTTTGCTCATACACAGTTGGAGGCCTGGCGTGACGCGCTTAAGCGCGGCGTCACGTATCACCATGAGCCGACAAATTTTATGGTGTGCGGCGGTATTGACGACGTGTGGCAAGGAGAAGATGGCGCGCTCATTGTTGTCGACTATAAGGCGACAAGTAAACGCAGCGAGATTTCCCTGTATGAAGCATATAAGCGTCAGGCGGAAGTGTACCAGTGGCTCTTCAGAAGAAAAGGTTTTAAAGTCTCCGATACCGCATATTTCGTATATGCCAATGGCAAGAGCGACGCAAAAGCATTTGATGGCAAGTTGGAATTCAACGTAGAATTAATTCCGCACAAAGGAGACGACTCGTGGGTCGAGCCAACGCTCTACAAAATTAAAGAAGTGCTCTCGAATGATATAATTCCAGAGAAGGGAGTGCGGTGCGATTATTGTCCGTACCGCGAAGCAGCAGGAAAAGCGCTCCTGAGTCGAGCCCCAAAAATAAAAGTTAAAGCGAGCAAGAAAATTGCTAAAGCATATGAAGACCAAACTACAGGACAACTTTTCTAGTCGCGTATATTCAATCGTTGCCAAAATTCCGAAAGGAAAGACTATGACATACAAAGAGGTAGCCGCGAAAGCAGGTAATCCTAAGGCTGCGCGAGCTGTAGGCATGCTTATGTCTCACAACTACAATCTAGACGTTCCATGCCATCGCGTAGTGCGCTCTGATGGCAAAATAGGCGGCTACAACCGCGGTGGAGCAGCGAGAAAGGAGGAAATTTTACGTGAAGAAGGTTTTTACACGTAGAGCAATATTTGTATGAGCAAATACGACGAAATGAAGAAAATTCGGGATGAAGTCGTAGCACTAAAAGACTCGCCGCTCTACGAGTATCGAACAAAAAATAATTATCATCCGGTATTAGGCGAGGGAAGTCATGACGCCGCAATATTGTTTATCGGAGAAGCGCCAGGGCGTAATGAAGCTATACAAGGAAGACCGTTTGTGGGCCAAGCTGGAAAACTACTTGACCAAATGCTTGAAAAAAATGGTATTTCGCGCAGCGACGTGTACATCACTAATATTGTTAAAGATCGCCCACCCGAAAACAGAGACCCACTCCCATCAGAAATAGAAAGCTACGGTCCTTTTCTTGATCGGCAAATAGACATAATTCAGCCAAAGGTCATTGCGACTCTCGGACGATTTTCCTATGCATACATTATGAAAAAGTTCGACCAAGACCTATTTATTGAGCCAATAAGCAAAGCGCATGGATCGGTTGTTGACGCAACCGCATCGTATGGACCCATAAAGATTGTGCCGCTGTATCACCCCGCGGCAGCGATTTACAACCAAAAGCTCAAAGACACCCTTTTTAAGGACTTTGAAATACTTAAACAATTTGTCTGAAGCAACAAATTGGGGTATTGTGCCCTTCGTGAAAGGCAAACTTCTGAGGCTCACAAGTAAGGCATTTGGAGTAGAGGAATATCACTTACCAAACGGCCTACGAGTTCTCTATAAACACGTGAAGGGGGCGCCAGTCGTGGCGGTGTGTGTGACGTTCCATGTGGGATCGCGCAATGAAGCGAAGGGCCATACAGGTTCTACTCATATTCTAGAGCACCTCCTATTTAAGGACACAAGAAATTTTAATAAGAAAAAAGGGAATGCGGTCACTGATTTTCTGGAACGACTTGGCGCATCTGTTAATGCGACAACATGGCTCGATAGAACCAATTATTTTGAACTCTTGCCGAGCGAGCGACTTGAAGAAGGGCTAGCACTTGAGGCGGATCGCATGCGAGGTAGCTTATTTACGGACGTCGATCTTGCATCAGAAATGACCATTGTCCGGAATGAATATGAGAGAACACGAAACAATCCTTTTGAGCTTCTTGAAGAAAAAGTAACAGCTGCAGCCTTTACCGTCCATCCATATCGTATTCCAACTATTGGAACAAAGGAAGATATTGAAAATTCAAACGCAAAGAAGCTGCGCGAATTTTATGATCGTTTTTATTGGCCGAACAATGCAACACTCACAGTCATGGGGGATGTGCCATTTTCAAAAGTGAGTGCGCTTATTGAGGAATATTTTGCACCCATTCCTTCCTCACCCAAACCAATACCAAAAGTGACGATTGTTGAGCCTGAGCAGAAGGAGTCACGATTTGTTGAAATCAAGAAATCAGCTGGCGTTTCCATAGTAGAAATTTCGTACAAAATTCCTGAAGCAACGCATCCGGATTTTCCTGCACTTATGGCAACCTCAGTAATCCTCGCAGGTGGATTTTCGAGTCGTTTGGTAAAAAAACTCGTGGATACGGGATTGGTTGCGGATGTTTCTGCAATTGCGTGGCCCCTACATGATCCAAGTGTCTTCAACGTGATTGCTCATTGTGATCCTCAAACAGACACAAAAAAAATTCTTAAGATAATTAGAGATGAGGTTGCAAAACTAGGCAAACAAGGTCCGGCCAAGGCGGAGGTAACTCGAGCTCAAAATCGAATACTCTCCATGAATGCGGTAGAGAGGGACGGTGTATTTAATGAGGTTCGTTCTGTATCGGAAGCTATCGCAGCGGGGGATTGGAAGCTCACCTATACAATACCGGAGAAAGTGAAAAAACTAGAGCCATCTGATGTCGCGAGAGTCACACGAAACTATTTACAGACCCACCGCGAGACAGTTGGTATTCTTCATCATCAAAATCCATGAACTACACTTCGCTCATAAAGAAAAAGAAGTTAGCGTGGGGAGCGCAAGTGTTAGCAACGGAATTTCCCGCGCACGACACCATATCGATTGTCGGGAGCTTGCTTGGAGGTAGTCGACTTGCCGGAGATGAGGAGCTTGCCGATGTACATGCGGCGATGCTGCTAGAGGGCACAAAAAAGCGGAATAAGAAAAAAATTCAGGAACAACTGGATGATATAGGCGCAAACCTGGTTTTCTCCACTCAAAACGATCGTCTTGTTTTTTCAGGAAGAGTGCGTGTTGAACATGCAGATAAATTTTTTGGACTAATATCAGATGTTCTTAAAGCGTCACAATTTCCACAGCGAGAGCTTAAGGCGCTCAAAGCCAGAAAACATGCCGAACTTCTACTAGAGAGTCAGGATACGCGTGCACAGGCTGATATTTCACTTGTGCAACTTCTCTATACTAAAGGTCATCCGAACTGGCACGAAAAAACCCAATCTCGTGTTGAATCGCTACATAAAATCTCATCGCGTGCATTAAAAAAATATCATGCTGAGGCAATAGACAAAGCGTCTTTAGTATTTTCAATAGCTGGAGACATTAAGCCGATGCACGCATTCAAGCTCGTCGATAAACATTTCAAGGCACTGCCATCGCGCAAACTTAAATTGCCACCATTTGATAGAGCACAAGCTAGAGAGCGCATGGTTGATGCTGTTCCTGTTCATGATAAGGAGAATGTTGATTACATGATCGGCATTGCCACGGGTATAATTAAAAAAAATCCTGACTTCTTGCCGCTTTCAATTGGCGTACATATCCTTGGAAAACCCGGATTTAGCGGGCGACTTATGAAGACGGTGCGTGAAATAGAGGGACTTACATACGTGGCATACGCGTATCTCAGTGGTTTTAAGGCCGACGGTGACGGCTACATCCAGGTATGGAGCACCTTTGCGCCGACGTTATTTAAGAAGGGCCGCGCTGGAATATTACGAGAGGTAGGAAATCTTTTTCAGAAGGGCGTTACAGACGAAGAAGCAAAAATTCATAGAGAAATGATGGCGGCGAACCATAAGGTCCAACTTTCTAATTCTGGCGCTTTCGCGCGGCTCGCTCACGACATAACTATAGACGGAAGAAACATCTCTTATCTCGACGAATTTCCCAAATTAGTCCTTAAGATATCTAAGGATCAGATAAACAAGGCACTTACGAAGTATCTAAGACCTGAAATGATTTCAGAGTCTGCAGCAGGACCTGTGGATAAAAATATCTTTGCGTAAGATACAATCGCAAAAGACGGCTCATCGCAATGGAGGTACATACAATGGCTCTTTCAGAGTCGCTATTTAAATCTGCGTGCATTCAAGCTTTTGGCGATACAACTGTCGACGCACTATTTATGGCGCGCTTGGCAGTCCACCTCAAGGATCGGTATGGCATTGAGCGTCGATCAATAATTGACGCGTGTCCAGAAGGACCGAAATCGGCACCTCGGCGCCCGCTCATCCTTCGAACGGAGGATGGTAGGGAATATCGCGTGACTCGACAACTTATGATCCAAGACATCACTGGAGAAAAGAAACCTGTTCCGATTGATCAAGGAGCATGGGCAGGTTAGGCAACAGTACTGAAGGACCGCTCCGGCGGTCCTTTTCATTTTGGTAAAAATTCGTTACGCTCACAGTGTGGATTTGCATTCTGTCAGGTCGAAATATTTGGAATATTTTAAAAACACTCCGCGGAAACACGAAGTAATTCCGTCGGCTTCTTTAGTACCTGAAAATGATCCAACAACGCTTTTCACGGGCTCTGGCATGCAGCCGCTTGTCCCGTATCTTCTCGGAAAGAATCATCCGGCTGGTACGCGCCTCGCAAATTCGCAGAAATGCTTCAGGGCCATGGATATTGAAGAAGTGGGGGATAATCGCCATACAACTTTTTTTGAAATGCTTGGAAACTGGTCTTTGGGTGATTATTTTAAAAAAGAACAGCTCCCGTGGGTATGGGAATTTTTTACAAAAGAAATTGGTATTCCTGAGGATCGCCTCTGGGTAACGTGTTTTGCGGGCGATGAAAAACTCAATCTCCCAAAAGATGCGGAATCCGCAGAAATTTGGAAAAGTATTGGGATACCAGAAGAGAGAATACGTTTTTACGGTGCAGAGAAGAATTGGTGGTCAAGGGCTGGCGTGCCGGCGAACATGCCCGCGGGCGAGCCCGGAGGTCCGGATTCAGAAATTTTCTACGAATTTGAGAATGTATCGCATGATCCAAAATTCGGACCGGAGTGTCATCCAAACTGTGATTGTGGACGATTTCTTGAAATCGGAAATTCGGTATTCATGGAATACATTAAGAAAGATGATGGCGCCTTTGCGCATCTACCGAAAAAAAATGTTGATTTTGGTGGAGGACTTGAGCGTATCGCTGCGGTCTCTGAAGCCAAAAATGATGTGTTTCTCGTTGCGCACAAATCTATTGTTGATGAGCTAGAGAAATCAACGGGGAAAAGATACGAGGAACAAACAAAATCTTTTCGCATTATTGCCGATCATATTAAAGCCGCGGTATTTCTCATTGGCGACGGCGTACTACCATCTAACAGAGACCAAGGATATTATGTGCGTCGACTTATACGCAGAAGCAAAGTGCATGCAAATAAATTGAGTCCCGATTTTTCTCTCGCGACTCTTATTCCTGGAGTAATAGCAATATATAAAGATCACTATCCAGAAATTGCAGAGAAGCAGGAAGAAATTGATCAGCAGATTTCAGCTGAAGAATTGCGGTTTGCCGCTACATTCGAGAGGGGTCTTAAGGAATTTGAACGATTTGCAGGACAAGGTGAACTGTCTGCGCAAGACGCATTTAGTCTAGTTACTACTTTTGGCTTTCCGCTCGAGCTTATTATTGAAGAAGCAGGTGAAAAAGGCATCAAACAAATAGATATAGAAGGGTTTAAAGACCTCCTCAAACAGCACCAAGACCTTTCTCGCGCCGGGAGCGAGCAAAAGTTTAAAGGAGGCCTTGCAGATACGTCGGAAAAAACTACCCGTCTCCATACTGCACACCATCTTCTTCTTAAAGCACTTCAGACTGTGCTTGGGTCTCATGTAAAGCAGCGCGGTAGCAACATAACCCAGGAGCGTCTGCGTATTGATTTTTCGCATGGTGAAAAAATGACGGATGAGCAAAAAAGGCAAGTGGAGAGAATCGTAAATGAAAAGATCAAAGAAGGTCTTCCGGTTATTCGCACGGAGATGTCAAAAGAGGAAGCAGAAAAATTAGGCGCGGAGCACGAATTTGGCGCAAAATATCCGGACAGAGTATCAGTGTATTCTGTTGGGTCTTTAGAGAGTGCTTTTTCCATAGAATATTGCGGTGGCCCGCACGTAGAGAACACCGGAGAGCTCGCAAAATCAGGAATATTTAAAATCCAAAAGGAAGAAGCGGTTGCTGCGGGCATCCGAAGAATCAAGGCGGTATTGACTTAAGCTCTCCTTCCAGGTCATATTGCTATAGTTTTGGCCTTTGACTCTCTCTGAAAAGGAGACGCGCATGAAACCATGGGTCCGGGCAATCATTTACTGGGGTATACCTATCTTGAGCTTTATAGTGTCAGGATATATTTCTCCAATAGTGAGATCGAAAACTTCTGTGTCTGACGCACAATCTGTTTTCGTTCGTCCGAATGGATTTATGTCTACCATTCGTTATACCTATGATCATTTGCACGGTGAAGAATGGCTCGACGTAGAGAATAGCTTTCATTCAATACTTGGAAGAGATGATAGACGCTACGTTCTTTCTCACACGTGCGAATGTATAACTGCTATTCGTATTTACCGGTATCCGGGTCATTTGTCACTATATCGTCACAAGAATGATAGGAATCAGGTGAATGTCCACCAGAATTTCATCAGTCACGTTGAGACTAGTGTACCTTTGAGTGACTACAAGCCTTTATTTGATGAGGGAGAACAAGCGATTATCGAGATGCGCAAGCGATTTGCTTCACAAATCAAGTAACTTCAGCCTAAAGCCCCGACGAAATCGGGGCTTTCAATTTTGGATGTATACTTTATACATGTCACCACTTTTTG
>DASPJS010000050.1:0-12684 GCA_035628495.1 Minisyncoccota bacterium | reverse complement strand
TGACCGCAACTACAGTACCGCCCACAAGCATGTCCGTCGGCTGAATTTGGATATGAATGAAAAACGCAAGCGCGAGGCCTGCAATCATTATTGCTGCAACTGCGCCGAGAATCCAAAAGACTACCATGCTTGGCTCCGATTCGCCGCGCACTAACTCTCGCGCAAAAGAGCTCAGTGGTGACTGCGGCTGTGCTTCATACGCCAACTCTGTGTTCACGGGCGTTTGTGCGCCTTCCACTTGAGCAAGTGCTCCTCCTGGTTCAAGGTCAGCGTCTGCCTGTACTCTATCTGCTGGTCCAATGCGTGTCCCTGTTGGCGTTCCAAAGTATTGAACGACAAATGTTGCGGAGTGGCCTTGGAATGTGCCTTGAGCTACTCCAATCCCTATGTCCGTATACACTGCCTTCACTATATTGGCGCGGTGAGAAGGCGATTCCATCCATGCTTTCACGACTTCTGATGAATCATTAAACCGCACGGCGAGATTTTCACCTGCATATTGAAAATTGTATCCTGCTTCCCTCATCCAGGTCCACGGCTCCTTTCCATCGGGCCCTACATGAGAGAAGTATCCCTTTACAGCCATGTCCTGCGCTTTCGCCTGAGCGGCCGCGGCGAGAGTCGGATTCTCTCTTACTGACTGAAGGCCGTTACCTTCGCGCTCGCTATTAGTGAGCGCGATAACCTCTGCAGGAAGAACTGCCGCGAGAAAATCTACTGCCGATTGTCGTGCCACCAGGTCGACGAGGAACACTCCCTCAGCTGTAAGCGCGATCGTGAGGAAAAATAACAACCATGATCGATGAAGAATATGGGGTCGATATACATTACGCTCATTCGGAATGAAATGATCCTTAAAATCATGGAAGAGGTCGTTAAGTTTCTTCATGTGAAAAATAATAACATGGAGTTTATTGAAAAATCTTAGGCTATACTAAATGTCATGAAGCGTTACATCGTATTTGCGCTTATTTTTCTTGTATTTCCCTCATTCGCCGCTGCGGCGAATTTCGCAAAACAAACATTATTTCTTTCAAAATCTCCCGTTGTTGAGGGCGAAACCGTACTTATTCACACAGTTGTCGCAAATGATGCTGCATCAAAATTCACCGGTGAGGTGGTGTTTAAAGATGGTGATGCAAGAATCGGTGCAGTTGCGGTAACCATCGCTGCGAGCGGTGCCAATACTGTTTCTCTTTCTTGGAAGCCCACTGCTGGTTCCCACAAAATCAGCGCGGATCTTACAAGCTCAACCGGTGCAGTTGTTGAGAGTCAATCTGCTACATTTACGATCAATGAAAAACCTAAGCCGTCATCAGCAGGTACAACTACAACCAAAGCCGGAGTCGAATCCTCAGAAAATATTCAAAACAGTATCTCGTCTTATGTTCCATCTGCAAGTGGCTATATTGCGCCGCTCTTTAGTGTGGTAGACACCGGGCGCGCGCAAGCAGCAGGGCTTCTTGACTCCGGAATTGAATGGGCACGGCAAACGTCGAGCGGAGGCGCAAACAGCACATCAGGCGAAGTGCTCGGAAGTTCAACCGCGCCACAGGCTGGCGGAGGATTTTTAGAATCGGCCAAAAAAATTGGCGCCTCGGCGGCGCTTCCAGTATTTTCGATGCTGCGCTCAATTGTCGGATCGGCTGGGCTATTTTATCCTATTTTTGCACTTCTCTTTTTCTTTATATTGTGGCGAATTTATAAGCGTATGCGACGGCCAGATTATTCTTCAGCTGCGTAGTTCAATCGCTCTCACATCACGATAGTGCCAGAGCGCGACCAAAAATAGCGCTGCCGTGAGTGCTGCCGAAATAAGGCAGTACATGCACCAGGCACCAATGAGAGCGCCTTGGATATATATAAATACTGCCGAACACAAGACACCGACGCCTGTGTACGCAAGCGTCGCCAGACTTAACATTTTCGAATTTGGCTCAGCAGCGAGGAGGAACGATAGCCCAAGAAGATATGCGTAGTAGACAAGCCCAATATAGGCCAGCGGAGTACCAAAGAGCTTTGAATAGACGCTGGTGAGTACTGTCTCGCATCCGCCTATAGCACAGCCTGGAATTGCATTTAGATACGCGAAATAGGAAAGGTAAAGCGTATCCCCAAGTCCAATGAGCGAAAGCGCAATAAGAATATATGGCGCGAGCTTAGTGGCTTGGTTCATCTTGAGGCGTTGAAAATTGTACGGTTTTGAGAATTTCTTGGAAGTCTTTTCTAATCTGAGCATTTTGATCCATCCAACCAGCCGCAAAAACAAATATTTTGTCGCCCTGCTCTACCGCAACTGCGTCGCTTTCATACAGTCCCGAATGGCGGTATGCGAGCGCGGGTTTTCCACCTAAGGTCGTTGCGTTGAGAGCGCTATCTGGCGAGAGCTGAAAATTTGACTGCGGTGTCTCTTGTATCCAATCAGCGAGGGGCAAATTTTTCGAATTATCAAATTCGCTAACAGTGATGGAAGGTGGACCTTCTCCGCCTACTGGAATATTTGCCGCAGCGACCTTATCCATAAGTACGACGACATGACCTCTGTCGGTGTGCTGCAGTTCGATTTTATAAGTGTTCGGGTATGAGAAAGCAATTCCCAGTTCAGGCGAATCGTAGGTAAGTGTAGATGCTGTTGAGGTTGCATTATTATTTGGGCTGCCCGTACTGCCTTGCGTCATAAAAACAATTGCACCAATTGCGATTACCACAACCACTATTATTGCTGTTACAAGTCCTTTATTCATGAGCCGAATATATCATGTTTGACGTTTACTTTCACGATCCCTTACTTCAAATTCATCCATTCCGAAGTGGTGCGCAACTTCGTGCCAAATGGTTTCGCGGATCACTCTGCGTACATCTTCTTCTCTCCCTCCTTGCTCCATTGCAACCTCAGTGATAGGAACTTGAAAAAGCGTAATGACATCAGGCAGTGTGGCACCCACACCGTAGGAGCTTCCCCGTGCTGTATGAGGAATGCCATGGTAGTACCCGAGAAGCGTTTCGTTGGCGAGTAGCCCTTCTCGTGTGCGCAGCTCTAGAGAAGGAATATCCTCAACGATAAAGGCGACATTGCTGACGCGGCTTCGAAATTTCTCAGGGATTGCATTTGGAAATTCTTCGGCAACCAATTGTTCGAATTGTTCTTTCAACATCATTTCAAAAGATTCTTGAATTTAGTCTCTACTTTTTCAATTTTTGGCTCTATTACGACCTGACAATAGCCTGCGTCTTTATGGTTCTCGTAATACTTTTGATGGTAATCTTCGGCTTTGTAGAAATCACTCAATGGTTTTATATACGTTACGATTGGGCTCGTAAACATGCGCTCCACAACTTTGATGTAATGTTCCGCTTTTTCTTTTTGGCGCTCGGTGGTGTAGAAGATCGCCGAATGGTACTGCGGGCCAATGTCATTTCCCTGACGATTAGGCGTTGTGGGATCATGCGTTGCAAAAAATACTTGGAGAATTTCTTCAAAAGCAAGCTTGTGCGGATCGTATTCAATTTTTATGACTTCAATATGGCCCGTTTTACCTGTTGAAACTTGCTCGTACGTAGGATTTCTTACTTTGCCGCCCGCATACCCCGGCTCAACACTATCAATGCCCTTGAGCTTGAGAAATACCGCCTCCGTACACCAGAAACATCCACCGCCAAGTACTATTGTTTCGCGCTCCATAGCCCCAATATAACAAAATCCCCGCGAGACGCGGGGATAATGTTAGGTCGTCGTAATCTTTAGTTATTTCGCTTCTCCCACCAGAACTCGAACAATTTGTTCCACCAATTTCGCCAATCATCTTTATTGTTGCCGAACGGGAATCCGTTTCCGTTATTTCCATTGTTACCATTGTGCCCGTTATTGCCGTTGTTGTTCTGATTCTTTTGATAGACTGCAAAGTCTACGTCTGCTGAAGGCGTATTGCCGTCGAGCCAGAGGGTACGATCATCACTCTTTTGCTTCCATCCATCGCGGCGCTCAAGTTCAACATGGTATTTGCCAGGCTGAAGGTTTGCGAATGAGTAATTTCCGTTCCCATCAGTAGTCACCGTCTGCACTACTTGGAATTTATATCCTCTCTTTTGCTTCTTGTTCTTGTACCACCACGCTGTGGATGATGCCTTTTGGTAGAGAGTCACTTTCCAACCTGAAAGGCCCGGCTCGCCAGAATCTTGAATCTTATCTTTGTCGAGACTGTTGAACACAGTGCCGCTAATGGTGCCTGGCGTTGTGGTGCCAGGATTTGGTGTTGTTGTAGTTGCCACTACCGTGAGCACTGCTCCAGTGCATGAGCTTGTTGCTGCAGCGTTTTCTGAATCGCCGCTGTAGACACCTTGCCAATAGAAGGTCCCTGGAACATTGAATTGGAACGCATCTGAATTAGGTGTTGAGCCGTTTATAACTGTTTTAGAACCTGCGTCGAGCACTTGGAATGTGCAGGTGTTGTTAGAGAAGACGCGGAAACGAATAGTTCCGTCTGCGCCGCTGCTTTCACCAGTGAGGTTAGGAATAGCATAGACATACGATCCCGTCTGAACATTTGAGTTCGAGAGCGAGAGACTAAGGCTCGGCGTGTTCTGCTGAGTTGCCGTAATAGAGAAGCACGCGCTGTCAGCAGGAGAATACAAATCTCCCTGTCCGTTGTAGTGTGCCCGGAATGAGATTCCATTCGAAGTGAGCGTATGCGTATTTGAACCTGCTACGCCACCAGAGAGCGAAACGCCAGTTTGAACGAGAGGTGCGCCGCTGCAGGTCTGGTTGTGATACACACTGAAATCGACGGTACCAATTGGGCTTGTTGATGCACTTGTAGATGCTACCGTTGCATGTGCATGTACTAGCGTACCAACCGGCGCTGATGTAATGACCGTGTCGCCCGCGTTATGGATCGTACCAGTGACTGTTGGCACCACTGCTGCCGATGCAATACTGAGCATAGTCGACAGAGCCACTACAAGAGCGGCACTACCTATCGCTAATGCAAGAAAAAATCTATTAGTTAATGACATATACCAAGGGTTAATCTGGCCGATAATTAAAGGAGATTATCCCCGAGTATACGTAAGGACGCGTGTGCCGCTCTTACATAACAGGGCTCTCCCCTCTAATGAGACGGACAAGCACCGCAATTATTGCAAATACTAGAAGAAGATGGATAAATCCTCCAAGCGTATATGAGGTTACCAGCCCCAAAAGCCATAAAACAACCAGTATTGCCGCTATAGTGACAAGCATAATATTTTATTATCTAATAATCGACCCGCACCTCTAAGCATGAGCTTGCGGCAGTGAGGCAGCTATGAAGGAATTAGCGCTTTTCTATTTCAAACGTAAAAAGATACTGATTTTTTGAGATGTTGACCCCAGCTCGTGGTAAGGGCGCAACCTCCGTCAGGGTAATTTGCTCAGCTTCCGTAGTAATCGACTGATTTAGAGTAAGTGTCATGGTGCTTGTGCCAAGACCACTCACAATAAGCGCCTGTAGTCGCACTGTTCCTGCTTGTATACATTGCACATCTATTGGACAGCGACTGTCTTCAAGGACTGCAAGCGGGATAACTTTTACATCAAGCGCACTTGCACCTTGATCGATACGTCCCTGCACTTTTACACTCGTAGGCTGTGGAGACGATTCTGGACACACAAACTCGCAATTAGGACCAGAGCGCCCTACATATGAGCCGTCGGGGCAAAGCATTGCATCTGCAGTGCATGCTATTTCTCCTTCTCCGGGCAATGAAGGAGCAGGTGCTACGTATGGACGCGCATAGGCTATAGCGCCTAGCGCCATCACGGCGATAATGAGAATTACCCACGTGGTAGTGTTTTGCATAAGATTGTAGACGCTATTGTAGCGTAACTATTACCTGCCTCGCGAGCGTCGCGGAACCTTACCGCCTGCACGACGCGCTTCAGAGAGCCCTATTGCAATTGCTTGCTTGCGACTTGTCACTTTCTTGCGACTTCGCCCCGAGCGCAGTTCCCCATGCTTCCACTCATGCATTACTTTCTGCATTTTGCGTTGTGTTTTTGGACCGTATCTTGTTGCCATATATATGTTGCTACACCATTAATGCCTGTAGCGTAAGTCATGGTACATGTAGAAATAGTGTAGCTTATGCACTCCAAGAGATTGTGTATATATAGCAATTTCTGCCTTGCTCTTTTGCGTCTACATCGCCAAATAGATCGCTATAGGTGAGCCAGGCATAAAAAAATCCCTGAAAGTGACCCAGTGGATAATCGTTATTCTCCATAGTTATGCGGACGCAGTTTCTATCGAGATCTTCGCTTTTGAACGTCACCCCGCGAAATACTTGCTGTGCAATTGTGGGCGATTTCATCAGTAGCATTTTGAAATTAGATGTAAATAGCGGAAACAGCATCATGCCTAGCGGTGTTTGAGTGAAATTGTTGAAATGAAGTTTCCCTGCTTCGTACGCTCGCTTCTCTTTTGGCGTCGTGTCACCCGTGAGGATATCGAGTGTTAGTTCAATAATTTTTACTTCTTCACGTATTGGTACGTTTTGGGTCGCGCCAAAGGAAATGGCGTGACCGTAGCGACGCTCAAGCTCCGCAACCGCAGTTTTTCCTTTTGCTTTTTTGAGTGCATGGACGTGGCTCATCACAAACACGCCCTTTATAGTGGGTTCTTCCGTCTTAGCCATTTTCTTTCAGTGTAGCTCGGTCGTAATCAAGAATTAATGAAGTGGTAAAAGTTACGCTATTGCTTTGCAGCGACTCGTACTTATCTGTACCCTACTGTGCAAAATCTGAAAGAAACATGAACTATGTATTTCTTTGCTAAGCTGCCGGCCAGGGATTCGGTCACAACTCTCGGCCTTCGTGAGCTCAGGCCTCGGTCGCGACCCCGCCTCGGCTCCGCCTGCGACTTTCGAATCCCGCCGCCATAGCAAATTTCGATACATATGCGAACATGTACCAAAATTTTCTATGCTGCCGGCCAGGGATTCGAACCCCAATTAACGGCTCCAAAGGCCGCTGTCCTACCATTAGACGAGCCGGCAATACGGCTACACAAATTAGTCTAAGGGAAAAGTCGATATAAGGCTAACTCTAGAGGGATAGCAGGCACCGGAGCGCGTGGAGTTTCTATGAGTGCCGTTAGAAATTCTTGAAGCACTTGAGAGTTTATTGCTTCTCCTTTCTTTTCAGCCAATTGTGTAAGAAACGCTAGATCATCCTCTCCGAACTGCTCAGACATTTCGCTTTTCATTTTCGGTGCGAAACGCAAGAGAAGTACGCTACGCACTTTAGTTACTACAAGTAAGATAAAAATGTTCGGGTCAACACCGCTTTCTAATGCATTATGGAAAATTTCAATTGCTCGAGCAGTATTTTTACTTGTCAGTGCAAATAAAAAATCATTAACGAGCTTGGCTTGCGGCGCGCCAATGACGCTGACAATCTCTTCTTCAGAAAGCTTATTGTCTTTCGAAACCGTGAGCGCTTTCTGAAGTGTGCCTAATGTATCGCGGAAAGAACCCTCTCCCGCAAGCGCTATAAGTTCCCCTCCTGAAGGCTCAAGGATTACCCCTTCTTTTTTCGCTACATCAAGCACCAACTTTTTAAGTGTATTGTGCGAGGGTTTTTTAAAGCGAAATACTTGGCAGCGCGACTGGATAGTTTCTGGAACGCGATCGATTTCAGTCGTTGCAAGTACAAAGATTACATGTGCTGGCGGCTCTTCGAGTGTCTTAAGGAGCGCTCCCCACGCGTCTTTTGTGAGCGCATGTGCTTCATCAATAATGTAGAACTTATATTTTGATTCAAATGGGAGTGTCGAAACACCCTCGCGCAATTCTCTCACCTCATCAATGCCGCGGTTACTCGCAGCATCCATCTCGTATATATCCTTCTCCGTCGTTCCAAGTGCTGCCGCCAAAATACGCGCCATTGAAGTCTTCCCTGTGCCGCGGCCACCTGCAAAGAGATACGCGTGCGCAATGTCTCCTTTTTTGATCGCGGCTTGAAGTACTGACACGACCTCGTCTTGGCCTCGTACTTCCGCAAACGTTGAAGGACGATATTTTCGGTATAGTGCTAAGCTGGTCGCAGGATCTTTCTTCACAGCACCGTAAGTATACAAAGCCCCAATTGTTAGTGCTAGGAATAGAAAAAGGCCTGCAAGTGCAGGCCCCACGCTCATATTTAACGCACTTACACGCTTTTATCTTGGAGATCGCCAGATGATCGCATGTATTCAGCTTTCGCTTCCGTAGCGAAGATCAAGGAGTATGTCCAAACAAGCCCATTAATGCCGGCCGCATCGAGTTGGCATCCTGCGCAGATCGCCGCATTAGATTTCCGTGTCCTTGATTTGATTGTGCATTCAGTAGTTTCGCAGAACGTGATTACTCGATACGGCAACTTTCGTTTTGCGGACGGCGTAGTCAGGTAGCCCAAAAAAACTGCTCTACCAAATGAGCACGACCTCTTTCGCTCTAGATATGCTCGTTCGAACACCTCCTGGCAGGTAATACCGAGCGCTCGAGCCTTTTGTTCAACAAGTGCATGAATACACGGCTTTTTTGCAGCAAGTACATGAGAGTCCTTACCTATCTCAAGTGCGTGTTTTCGCGGCTTCTTTAGGCGCGCTCCCACTGCTGTGGTCGCATCCATAATCACCCTCCTTCAATAGCCTCGGAGCAGATTCCGTCCAGCGCAACAATACAACAAAACGACCGTTTTAACAACGGCCGTCTCAGTTAATCTATTACATTTAGCGACGACTTCTGCTTTTACTCCTACTTCGACTCTTACTTGCGCTACGCAATCCGACTTTTCTCTTCGCTGTACTAAAGGTGCGCTTTGTCGTGCGTGCAGCAGCACGTACTATTTTTTTACCGGTACGAATAATTGGTCGCGCGGCATATTCACCTTCTTCTTGCGCGCGCTTTACATGCTGCCAAGATTTCAAAAACTCTTCTGCTGCTTGACCCAACTCCATCGCTGCGTCTGCGGCTGCTTCTACTATACTCTTATTTCTCTTTCTTGTTGCTGTTGCCATATGGCTACACAGTAATCGGTACCTCTTGAAGCTTTGATGAAAATGCACCGAGTATTTTTTCAACTTCTTGCGCATTTTTTGCATCCATTAGCTGCACACGTAATTCTTTTGCTCCCTCAAACCCTTCAACATACGCTTTGAAGTGTTTTTTCATTATAGAGAAATTTTTGACGTCGCCGAGTATTTTTTCAAATAGCTTTGTGTGCTCAACTAATATTGCCAGCCGCGCCTCAAGAGATGGCTCCAAGCTGCCAAAGAGCCAAGGTTTTCCGAAGATTGCTCGCCCCAGCATAACCCCCTCTGCTCCTGCTTCATGCGCTTTGCGTTTTGCATCTTCTAAATCTTTTACATCGCCATTGCCAATAATACGAGTTGGGCTTCGAAATCCGTTTCTTATTTCCACTGCACGCTTTATCCTATCCCAGTGTGCATCTACTTTAGACATTTCCTTTCTTGTGCGTGCATGAATTGTAATTGCCGCGGGTTCCGCTTTTAGAAGTTCGGGCAACCATTCCTCAAGAATATCTTTGTTGTAGCCTAGGCGTGTTTTAACCGATATGGGAAGCTCTGGCGCGCCTCGCTTGGCGGCGGCAATCAATTCCTGAGCTCGCTCAGGATTGAGGATCAGCTTAGCGCCGGCGCCCTGCTTCTCTACGCTCCTGTCCGGACAACCCATGTTAATGTCCACGCCGTCAAATCCTAATTCCATTGCGAGCGCCGCAGCCTTTTCCATCATCAGAGGGTCAGATGTAAAAAATTGTGCAATGATAGGTCTCTCGCCTTCGGTAAATTGTAGGTCCTTGAGAAGCACCTCTCTATTTCCACGCATGAGCCCATCGGCCGATACAAATTCGGTGAACATAAGGTGCGGACCCTCCGGTTTTGAGTATTTCGCTATAACGCGCCGAAAGGCAGCATCAGTGACATTGGCTAGCGGCGCCAATGCAAAAAAAGGCTTCGGCAATGTTTCCCAGAGTAGATTCATAAAAAATCCATGGTATAGTACCACATGCGTGGTTGGGCGTGTCCAATCACGCAAGCCCTTCTTGGGCGTTTCCTCCCTAGACTTGGTCGCCTCACTCGATGACGCGACCATTTTTTTATAAATGCAATTGTGCTACCGTTTCATAGGCGGCTCATATTATTCTCAGGCGCATCACGATGGTCGTGATCACGCTTTTGAGACTATGCAAAAAGGAAGCTCTGGCGTCGTCGTGCCGTCCCTAGTACCCCCAGCGTCCGCTCGCTGGGGGTATTTATTATTTCAATTTATAATACAGCTTGTCGCCAAAGCGAAGATCTAGATAAGCAAAGTCCGTAAGTGAGCGCTTTGCAAATGGCTCTGATTGAAGTGCGAGAGCAATCCGCTCAAGCACGTCCGCGCCGCTGTCACTTACCAAAAATAAGATTGCAAATCCTCCTTCAAAATCTGCACGAACCTCGTTATTGAGAACTGAAATACTTATCAGTCGAAGGCCTTGTACTTGAGCTTTGAGTGCATGCGCTGTTGCTGAGAGAACATTGAATTGTGTTGGCTCAAGAAATTGTTTTTTTGCGCCCGGCGCCACCGATCCGAAATACTTTATATAGACATCACTTCCAAAATTAGCAGCAGGCGCATACGCAACGCCGCTGCTATCAAGAAGATAGCATGCTGATGATGTTGCTGGTGATTCGCCACACCACAACGCTTGAGATGTGCGTTCTGTTATTTCAACCAGAAGAGTCCACACGTTATCTTTGGATACAGTTACTCGCTCAAACGTCGGAAATTCTTCCATAAGCTTGCGCTCAATATCGACTTTCGGATAAAGAAAAATATTATCTTTAGCAAAAATGTACCAGCGAGCTCCTTGAAGTTCATTCTCAACGACCTCTCTTACCTGATCCTGTTTAACAGATGTCGCTCCACGCGCTTCAACCTCACCAATACGCAGCCACGGCAGCCACGAGATCCCAATACCTATGGCACACAACAGCAATAGGAGGCCCAACGCGCTGAGCGAAACAATTGCACGGCGCTTTCGACGTCGTGCTCTGAGTTTAGAAACTGGCAAAGCCTTGCGAGCCATAGAATTGAAATTCGCCGCCTATCGAGCAGGCGGGTCTATTTTTTCTTTTCCTATATAGGGGCGAAGTACTTCTGGAATTGTGACTGATCCGTCGTCGTTCTGGTAATTTTCTAGAATCGCAATGAGCGTTCGACCTACAGCTATCACGGTTGCGTCATTCATGTGGAGAGGCTCGGTAGTACCATCATCCCGCTTCACCTTTGTATTGAGACGTCTGGCTTGGAATCCTCCAACATAATCTGCGCTGTGAGATTCTCGGTAGCGCCCCAATCCACCCTCCGGATTTTCCTGACCCGGCATCCATAGCTCAAGGTCAATTTGTCGCTGATCGGGAAATCCCATGTCGCCCGTACAAATGAGCACTGCGCGGTATGGAAGATTGAGCTTACGCATTAAATTTTCTTGAATCGCTACAAGAAAATCCTGCTCGAGCTTCCCGTCTTCGGGCTTAGTAAAGGTCTCCATCTCAAGCTTGTCGAATTGATGCTGGCGCAAAATGCCCTTCGTATCTTTTCCATACGAACCAGCCTCTCTCCTGAAAGCCGTTGAATAACCTACGTAGCGAATAGGAAGTTGAGATTCAGGAATTACTTCGTCCATATGGAGCGGTCCCATGGTGTGTTCTGCGCTTCCCACGAGCACGAGATCATCTTTTTCAAAATAGAATCGATCTTCAATCGGATCGAGGCGCGCCATTCGATTCATGACTTGAGAGCGCATAAATACCGGTGGGACAACCGGAGTAAACGGTTTAGTATTTACTGCAAGACCAGCTTCCCCAGCAATCTTTTGGAGTTCTTCTTCTGAGGTAAGTACTTTGAATGCAAATTGGAGAAGGGCAAATTGCATAAGTGCCAAATCACCCTTGAGATACGTAAATCGTGCGCCAGAAACTTCTGCGGCTTTCTCGCTATCAATAACGTCGAGCTTTTTTCCGATGTCCCAATGCGCCTTTGGTGTAAAGGGAAATTGTCTCTTCTCTCCCCATTCTCGCACTACAACATTTCCAGACTCATCAGGGCCGATTGGGGTGTCTGCAGAAGGAATATTAGGAATTTTTATAAGAAGCGAGAGAAGTTCTTTTTCAAGAGCGTTGTACTTATCTTCTGCAGATTTGAGCTCATCTTTGAGCCTCTTTCCCGCATCTGCATCTCGGGCATCAGCTGCTTCGTTGCGCTTGCGATTAAGCTCAGATATTTCACCTGCAATTTTTCTTCGATCTTCCGCGAGCACAAGAATGCGATCGAGGTCTACCCCTTCCCGATTCTTGTTTTTGAGTGCAGCACGGACAATATCTGGATTTTCCCGAATGAACGTGATATCTAGCATATGTTATCTCCCAGAGTACAATGCAATTTCCCATCCGACAACTTCCGCTTTCTGAATTTCCTCACCTTTTAAAGGAGACCCCTGACGCACCTCGCGAGCTCTTTATTCGCGGATCACTTCCGGAAGCGACTACATATCTGTGCGTAGTCGGATCACGTGCGACTAGTCTGTATGGACGCCGTATGTGTGCGTCTCTCATCGCAGGACTCGCTGGATCGCCAATTACGATCGTTTCTGGATTAGCGATC
>DASPJS010000049.1:0-3341 GCA_035628495.1 Minisyncoccota bacterium | reverse complement strand
GGAGGCAGGAGAAGGCGTTGTAAATACAAGCAATCCTCCAAGAACTAGCACTGCAATCCCGATTAGTAAGGCTTGAGATTTGTTCATACTACTCAATATTATGCATCATGCTTCCGGGCTCAGCGTGATCATTAGAATTGGTTGAAGGCTGCACGTCGAACCACTGTGTATTCCACGTTCGCATCATATTAATTTCGCGCGTCTGTGCAGCAATGATGTCATTGGCAAGCTGCACCAGCTCAGGACGTTGTGATTTTTGCAGAACCATCTGTGCCATCGCGACTGCCCCTTCATGATGCACAATCATCTCGCTAATAAATGCCTTTTCAAATTCTGCACCTTCTTTCGTCTCAAGCCCAGCCATCATGCCGCTCATAACAGAGCTCATATCGTGCTGAATAGATGGCGAATTGGATTTCGCAAAGGCATAACCGCCTCCAAGACCTATTACGAGCGCAACAAGACCGATAATTATTGAATTATTATTCATGTTTTTTGATTTAATGGATAAAGTAATCGACTACTAAAATGTGCAGAACTGCAAGAGTGATGAGTACTTTTGCGGTTAAATGTTTACGAATGTGATGCATGTACGCGATCGTGACTATGTCCTATGTAGTCATAGATTGCTGTATGACCTTTACCTCTTCTTACCAGAAGTCATCAACAATATAAAGGAGCCGTGAACGCTGCTTTTTTACGTCAAAGAGGTTCGGACTTCGTAGAGCAGGCGACGCATCGACGTGCCGGCGGGTGCAGAGAAATTTTTTGGCAACCTTTAAAAAGATATGTTAGACAAAGGAGTATTCGAAATGGATTTTTTGTCTTTTACTATTCCCAACGGTAGTATCTTACTATGTCTTTACGAGAGCGATTGGTCATAGGCACGCGCGGCAGCGCTCTGGCTCTCAAGCAAATTGACATCACGAGAAGTATAATTCAGGCAATTAATCCTTCTCTTGCCATAGAAGCACGGATTATCAAGACACTCGGCGACGTCAACCAAAACCCCATACCTCTCGACACTATCGGCAAAAGTTGGTTCACGAAGGAAATAGAAGATGCGCTTTTAAGCGGAGAAATTGATCTCGCAGTACATAGCCTTAAGGATATGGCCGAGGAGATGCCTGGCGGACTTCATATCGGTGCATACCTCCCCCGAGAAGATGCCCGGGACGTGCTGATCACCAAACGTGGACAATCTTTGGAGGAGCTTCCTCGAGGAGCAATAATTGGCACTGATAGTTCACGCAGACAAATTCAGATGAAAGCATTGCGGCCGGATGTACGTATGCAGAGCCTACGCGGCAATGTGCTGACCCGACTGCAAAAGCTCACATCGGAGCCCTACGATGCGATCATTCTTGCTGCGGCTGGTCTCAAGCGGCTTGGTCTTGAACAGCGCATTACGCGATATCTTGAGCCGCATGAGATGACCCCTGCGCCTGGGCAGGGCATCCTCGCAGTCCAAGTAAAAGAGGGCGACACAGAATTACATAAACTACTTGCGGTGATAAACGATGTTGATGCTGCTCACGCAGCTCGCATTGAACGATCTTTTTCAAAAGCTATGGGAGGAGGATGCAAATCTCCGACAGGTGCGTATGCTTCCCGCGAAGGTAACCAGTGTCTCCTCATCGGCATGCGAGCGGATTCCGAATCGAATATTCTCCGAACAGAGATGCGTGCGCCCTGGGAAAAAAGCGCGCATCTCGGAGAAATGCTTGCACAGAAACTTCTCACTGTACGCGACGATGAATAAAAGATTTGAAGTACAGGTTCAAACGAAACGCCTCCCTCTCTCCCATGCAGCACTTCAGATTCTACGAAATCTTGACGCTTACGATCTAGTCATCTTTACCAGCAAGAACGCCAGAAAATTCTTCGCGCAAGAGCTGCGAAAGCGCCGCATCGCATTTCCACACCGCTCCCATGTTATACAGGTCGGCCCACGCAAGGATTTGCTGAAATTTCCTATATCTAACAAACGTATTCTTTTTCCACGCTCTGCCATTGCACCCTATGACATCGTGAGGCGGCTTCGCGCGCGAGGCGCAATTGTACGCGTTATGCCACTCTATACTAGCGAAGGCGTTGTACTCTCTCACCAGCGTAAAGAATTACTCATGAGAGGAAAGGTTTGCCAGCTCTATTTTAAGAGCCCTTCGGGGATTACGGGGCTCTTGCGACAATTGAAAAAAAGAGAAAGGCAGATAATACAAAACATCCCTGCGCTATGTATCGGCAAAACTACTGCCCGCGCGGCACGAAGAGCAGGATTCAAGAAAGTCTCAAGTAAAGCCGTACTATAATCATATTATGCCGTACCACAGCTATATTTTTTTTGACGTCGAACCGAACATCCACATATTGTCTGAACCAGAGCTCAAAAAAGCGAAAAAAGATTTTATTCACTGCATTGAAGAAAATACCGACGTCCGTTCGCTTGCATATGCCACCCTTGCACTCAAAAGCGGTACGCGCTTCATGCTACACATGAATGCCAAGACACCCGACGCAATACAACTGTTGGTGCGAGACCTACTGCGCACTCCTTTGGGAGCACATGTGCGAATAACATATACGCTGCTTGGTCTCACTCGAGCATCACAATACAATCCCAAACAACCGCCAAAAGAAGCAGGTTGGGATCTTAAGCATCGATACCTGGTGATCTATCCGTTTACCAAAACTACCGAATGGCATCTCATGCCTTACGAAGAGCGGCGCACTGTTATGAAAGCGCATGTGGATGTCGGGCGAAAGCACAGCGAAAAGATTTCGCAGCGACTCCTGTATTCCTATGGCATCGATGATCATGAATTCATAGTCTCTTATCAGATGGACGATTTGGACGCATTCCAAACGCTTGTGATGGACATGCGCGAGACCGAGTCGCGGCGGCATACAAAAAACGATCTGCCAATATTTACCTGCATTCATATGCCGCTTCAGGAAGCGCTCAATATGTTATGAACGACAGCGTTTTCCTCAAAGCTTGCCGTAGTGAGCGCGTAGAGCGGATACCGGTATGGTTTATGCGACAAGCAGGTCGCTCTCTTCCCGGCTATAGGAAACTACGCGAGACACACGATGTCCTTTCGCTCACTCAAACGCCTGAACTTGCTGCACGAGTAAGCATGGAGCCCATCGAACTCCTAGACGTTGACGCGGCAATACTTTTTGCTGACATCATGCTGCTGCCGATTGCCATGGGTGTAGAGATAAAAATTATTGATGGAATCGGACCTGTTATTGATGATCCGATAGATACTCCCGAAAAAGTGTCGCGCTTGCAGCCATTTGCCCCAGAGCGAATAGAGTATTTGCAAGAGACGATA
>DASPJS010000048.1:0-9907 GCA_035628495.1 Minisyncoccota bacterium | reverse complement strand
GAGCTCTGCCAATGTCAGGCTTCTCAATAAAAGCCTGCGCGTTATAAACGCCGTTTTTAAGACCCGGTACATGCTTCTTTTCGCCTCGCTCTATGTACCCAAGGCCCGTATGTGCGTACAGTGGACGAACGCCAAGCATGACAAGATGGTCAGGGTATGAACTTAGAGCCTTGAAGCCCGTGGTGAGCGTTTGTTTAAACACATGCTCGCTTTGGATCAGGTGATCGGAGTAAAAAAAGCCTATGCGAGCTTCGGGGTCTCGACCATAGAGCACCGCAGCGCTATACGCGAATGCCGGTCCCGTATCGCGCGATTCCGGTTCAATAATGACTTGCTCTGCCGGTAGCTCAGGAAACTGCTCTCTCACCAAGGGCACGAACTGCGGCGGGACTTGTATAAAAATTCTGTCATGCTCAAATGAGCGCAGTAACAACCCGTGCATGCGCTGAAGTAGAGATTGATTTCCTAAGAGAAGCTGGAATTGCTTTGGCTTGCTTTTGCGGCTTATTGGCCAAAGCCGTGTGCCGTTGCCACCCGCTTGTATAACAGCATAATCGCGTGGGCCGAGCGAATCTTTCTTGGTTATAGGGCGCATATCCGATAAAGCCAATACTATCACTGCATTTGTGCTGAGGAAAGTGATACTATATTTGCATGGAGGCGTTTGCTAATTACAAACGGGATGATAGGCCGTGGGGATTTTTTGAGCGGTTCACACTCAATGAGCCTTCGACCGTTAAGATAATCGAAGTTAATCCCGACCAAGAAATTAGCCTGCAGCAGCACGCGCACAGAGACGAAGAATGGAAGATACTTCGTGGCAGCGGCACTGTGACTATGGGCGACATACATAAAGACATTACGGCTGGCGACACGGTCGCTATTGCGCGCGGGATGAAACATCGGATTAAAGGAGGGCCTGCGGGCATTCAATTCCTAGAAATCTCTCTCGGCGATTTCGACGAGAAAGATATTATTAGATTTCAAGACGACTACGGCCGTAATTAGTTCTTTGCCCGTATGTAATGGGAAGCATACTTGAGAAAATCTCCGCTCTTTCTTTCACTTCGCTTGGCTTTGGTGACGTCGTGCTTATTATTGTCTTTGCCCTCTTTTTCTTATTTACGCTCTGGCTCATTTTCTTTTGGGCTCTTGAAATTGGGCGTCCGATCAAACTTAATCGATTCAGTGAGAATCCTATTCTTGGACCCATTCCTGAACATTGGTGGGAGTCCAGTGCAGTGTTTAATCCTGCAGCGTTTGTATTTGATGGCAAAGTGCATATCTTGTATCGCGCGTTAGGACAAGACGGGATTTCACGCATAGGGTATGCCTCGAGCCGAGACGGCATTCACTTTGAGAGGCTCCCCTATCCGGTCTACGCGCCTGATCGCAATTTTGGTATTCCAAACCCAAATCGAGTATGGGGTCCGCTTTCTTACAGCACGTATCACTATGCCTCAGGCGGCGGATGGGGCGGCGTAGAAGACCCTCGAATAGTTCTCTTTGATGGTAAGGCGTACATGAGCTTTGTTGCTTTTGACGGCTGGGGATTTATTCGTATGGCTCTCACGTCACTGCCGCTGCCAAAATTTGCGCGCAAAGAGTGGCAATGGAAATCCGCAGCATTCCTCTCACCTCCAAATGAGATTCATAAAAATTGGGTTATTTTCCCTGAAAAAATAAATGGAAAGTATGCAATCCTTCACAGTATTTCTCCAAAAGTTTCAATTGAATACGTAAAATCTCTCGATATGTTTGGAAATGGCGATGCATACATTCACAGCATATATGATAGTCGAGGAAGAATGGATCGCTGGGACAATTGGGTGAGAGGCGCTGGCCCACCACCCATTGCTACTCCTCATGGCTGGCTACTCCTCTATCACGCCATGGATCGCAATGATCCGAACAAATATAAACTCGGGGCTATGATTCTCGATAAACACGATCCGACAAAAGTCCTCTACCGCTCCAACCGACCTATCCTTGAGCCTGATATGCCATACGAGAATAATTGGAAGCCGGGCGTCGTATACGCATGCGGCGCAGTTGTTATTGGTGCACGTCTAATTGTGTATTACGGAGGCGGCGATAAGTATGTTGCTGCAGCGCAAGCGAATCTTGAAGAATTTCTGCACAAGCTTACCAGTAATCAACATGCATCAATTGAACCTGTTAGAGTGTAAAATGAATTGCTATGTACGTTATTAAACGAAATCAGCACAATCCACTTATTGCACCGATTGCAGATAGACACTGGGAATCGCGGGCAACGTTTAATCCCAGTCCAGTCAAAAAAGGCCACATCACGCACGTGCTGTATCGAGCGCTCGGGCGCCCAGATGCACTCATGACTCCCACAGGCGTTTCAACGATTGGAAAAGCACTTTCGCTTGACGGCGAAAAATTCCAAAACCGTCGACAATTTATTATTCCCGAAGAGCCATGGGAGAAATTCGGATGCGAAGATCCCCGCGTAACATTTTTTGAGGGAAAATATTACACATTCTACACAGCACTCGGCGGCATGCCATTTGGCGCTGGCAATATTAAAGTTGCGGTCGCGATTTCGAAAGATCTTGAAACAATTGAAGAGAAGCACCTCGTTACTCCTTTTAATGCTAAGGCAATGGCGCTCTTCCCTGAGCGCGTCAATGGTAAAATTACTGTTATCCTCACCGCTCACACCGATGAGCCCCCAGCAAAAATTGCTATCGCCCAGTGCGACAAAATTGAAGAGCTCTGGGATCTCAGTTTTTGGGAGAAGTGGCACAGTGAACTAACCGAGCACGCCATTAATCCCCTGCGCTTTGACCAAGACCATGTAGAGGTTGGATCTGCGCCTATTAAGACGACGGACGGCTGGCTCATGTTCTATTCTTATATTCAAAATTACTTCGGCGGAGGCGAGCGCGTCTTCGGCATAGAGGCGCTTCTCTTTGACCTTGATGACCCAAGGGAAATTATTGGACGCACTAAGGGGCCGATTATGGTGCCTGAAGAAATATATGAGCGATACGGCATGGTACCAAATGTTGTCTTTCCATCGGGAGCAACGCTCGACAAAGATGGCAAGGTAGACATTTACTACGGCGCAGCTGACACGGTGTGTGCAAAGGCGTCGCTTAACCTTCCCGACCTCCTTACTGCGATGATCCCAGAGCGACGCTCCGAGCTTGCGATACGCATTAAGGAAAATCCCATACTCTCTCCGAAAAAAGAAAATTCTTGGGAAAGTATCGCAACATTTAATGCAGCGGCAATAGATCTGGGTGGATCTGTACACATTCTCTACCGCGCAATGGGTGAAGATAACACCTCAGTCATTGGATACGCCGCAAGCAAAAATGGATCAAAAGTGACAGAGCGGTGGGGCGTTCCTATCTATAAGCCGCGTGAGCAATTTGAAATGAAAAAAGGCTCGCCTACGGGAAATTCCGGTTGCGAAGATCCGCGCATTACGAAGATTGGCAATACTATATATATGATGTACACCGCCTTTGATGGAGTACACCCCACTCGCGTTGCGCTTACCTCGATACCGGAGAAAGATTTTCTTGCTAAGCGCTGGGATAAATGGGAGCGGCCCATTCTCACTACTCCTGAAGGCATAAATGATAAAGATACTTGTCTTTTCCCGGAGAAAATAGGAGGACAGTACATGCTTCTGCATCGTATTGATCCCCAGATCTGTGCTGACTTTCTCGATACACTCGATTTCCTAAAGAGCCCACTTACTCGCTGTATCGAAATCATGGGACCGCGCCCAGGTATGTGGGACTCCAAAAAAATCGGCATTGCGGGTCCCCCCATTAAAACCAGTAAAGGCTGGCTCCTCATATATCACGGGGTCTCGAAAACTGGAACGTATAGGCTCGGCGCAGTACTCCTTGATCTAAAAAATCCATCAATCGTGCTCTCGCGCAGTGTGGACACAATTTTAGAGCCGCTTGAGGAGTATGAGCGCGTAGGGCTAGTGAGAAACGCAGTGTTCTCCTGTGGATCGGTACTGCGCGGCGATACTATATATATTTACTACGGTGGCGCAGATACAACACTCAATGTCGCAAAAATGTCTCTTAAAAAACTCCTCAAGATCCTTCTTCCAGACAACCTCGCATGAAATCGAGGCCTCGACTCATGGCTTTTGACCTCGACGGCACCCTTGCCGAGAGTAAACAGCGCCTCTCCGATGAGATGGCAGAGCTCTTGGCACAGCTTCTTGATAAAATGCCAGTCGCGATAATGTCGGGTGCAGGATTCGCCCAATTTGAAATCCAATTTTTAACGGTCTTGCCGCCTCATACACACTTTGAGCGGCTGTATTTATTTCCTACAAACGCAGCGCAGTGTTACATCTACGAGAGAGGTGCGTGGCACCCGCACTACGATCACTCATTTGATCCATTTCAACGCGCGCGCATTTTACAGGCACTTAAGGAAGCGCTCGCAGAAACCGGCCAAAGTGAACCCCCGGGAGAGATATGGGGCGAGCGGGTTGAAGATCGCGGAGCGCAGATTACGTTCTCAGCACTCGGCCAAGAAGCGCCTCTTGAAGCAAAGGAACAATATCACCGTTTACATGAGGACGCGCGCGATAACCTTCGAGTTGCGCTCACAAGAAGATTGCCTGATTTTTCTGTCTCAGAGGGTGGGCTCACTACTGTGCAAATAAACCCTAAAGGCAATACGAAAGCATACGGTATCCGCCAACTCATAAAACTCACGGGTGTCTCGGTTTCTGAGATGCTCTATGTTGGCGATGCCCTTGGCGAAGGCGGCAATGATGCGGTCGTCAAAGAAACCGGCATTCGCACCGTTGAAGTATTTGGACCCGTTGAGACTGCTGAGGTTATCCGTGAGATTCTGTCACCGGAAGGAGAAAAAGCCAAATATATTACCGAAGAAGTTTGAGAGCCTAACGAAGATAGTGCCGCTCAAATCCCCAAATCCCTGAAGCGGCGTTGCGATCGATGTACTTCCCAAGAAAAGTCTGTGGGTAAACTCTCGAACCTTTTCAGTTACCGAGCGAGGCACCTCAGCGTCATCAATTATCACACTACTTCCCGAACTCGAAGTTGCGACTATAACTTCTTGTATAGATTCGCCTGGCTCGTATTTTTTCTCGATCGTTTTCGTTTCGACCTTTCCATCGATATTCGTCTCAATGATAGTCTTTGAATAACCTCCAGAATCATTTGATTTAATCACATTAGTCACCTGGACAGATGAGTATGAATCACCAGTCACTGCCGTCTCCCCCGGCCCCGCAGTAATGCCGCCCGTCATAGAGGTAGCCGTAGCGATAATCATCGCCGCCATCCCCGCACCTATGTTCCCCAGGAAATCGTGCATGTTTCTAGTATAGAGATCTCGCTTGTGCGAATGGAATACTGAATTGGAGCGTGATCTCTTGGAAGAAGCTCTGGAGTCGCGTGAAGAAGTTTTCTGAACTGCTGCTTGAAACCGGAGCTGCCGGGAGAAGCGGCGGAAGTGTAGTGAATGGTGAGAAGAACGCCTGCCACTCTACAGTGCCGCCTGAGAAGAAATCAAGGGGTTTTTTGCTTGCGAATGGGGGCTTAGCTTCACCTTTGGACGCGAGTATGTGATTGCTTTGAGATTTCGAAAGTGGGAACTGCGAGACTCCTTGGCAGTAGATTTCGTTAATCTTTTTCTGTGTCGTGAAGTATACGAAGCCGCTAGGATTATCCGCCCCCCAGGGAGTGAGCACCTCGTCCTTATATTTTTCTTGGAAGTGCTTCACTGCAGCGATGGTTGCCTCGTCGTAAACGCCGTTTATCGTGAGACTTGCCCCTTCAAAATCCCTGAGGAAGAACTGGAGCCTTTTGACCTGAGCCTCGTTATTGTTCGACACACCCGGCTTTATGAAGGACGTGATATACGCTGCGCACATAGGGGGAAGCGGTGTTGCATTTTCACTTTCCGCACCAAGCACCTGCGAACCAGGCTGAAGCTCTACGAGAGCTGTGACTTCCATGCTCTTCATATCGACTGCGTGCACGCTCACCGGATTATTCTTCTGACCTTTTATCTTTGCAGTGTTTTTGTAAATACCTGCCGGTACGTGCACGTCGTAATTCACCGAATACGAGAGTGTTACTTCTTCATCGGTTCCAATCGTATCAAGCTTCCATGAGCGGGTATATATCGTCTTTTTGTTTGGATCCGTAAGCTTGTCAGTGAGTGTCACATTGTACGCTGGGCCACCCGTGTTGAGAATTGTTACTTTGTAGTCGACGCTTGCAGGAAGCGTCGTCGTTGAAACGCTTACGGTCTTAGTCATTGTGATTTCCGGGTCAGGCGTGTACGGTCCCGGCGGTTGATTGCCCACGAAAGGAAGCGGAGCGGAAATAAGTATGGAGAGAGTCTCAGTATTATCTAGCGGATTATTATCTGTTTCATCTGCAGTGAGCGTTGCTTTAAGCGGCACCGTTGCGCTCATACCGCGCGGTACATTACCTGCCTTTGCTTTGTAAGTGAATTCTTTTGTCTGACCCTTCGCAATAGTACCGATGTTCCAGACGTTGTATTCAGAATTATTTTGAGCAGTGGCGTCGTCGAACTTGAGCAACTCTTTCGGGAACTGCGCCTTGAGAAGCACGTTATGCGCGTCAAGATCGCCGTTGTTTGAGACCGTGAACTTGTAGATAACATCTGAATCCGGAAGCGTCGGGTTTCCTGTTTGTGCAACAGCGCCGATCCATAGGTCCGGGCGACCGAATGACAGGTTACCGAGCCAATTTCCGAAGATGTTAAAGATCATAAAGATCCAATTTTGGCCGATGACATTGGTGTTAACCATGTTGACCACATTCGCTGCAGCATAAGCATCTCCAGTGTGTATGTCAGCGTCGCCATCCTCGGCTGTTGCTTGATTTGCGCCAGTAAGTGCATATACCTGCACGTCATTGTTTACGGTCGCAGTATTGGTATTGGAATTAAAGAGTGAATTTGTTCCTGAGGACGCAGCGCCAGCGCCACCATTAAGAGGTGAGAAATCTCCTGAGTCGCTCACGAGCGCCACCCCCGTTGGCGTTTTCATCCAGCTAATACCTTCCGGAAGGCCCTGAATAGAGCCGCTCCAATCACCAATGATGTTGATGAGCATGAAGACGCGAGTTCCACCAATGAAGTTTGAATTTACCTGATTGACAGTTGTAGCAGCCGCCTGTGCGTTTCCGGTTGTCACTGATGCATCGCCCTCGCCCGAGGTAGTGGCGCCATTATTGCCCGTATCAGCGGTTACACCGACATTGTTATTCACTGTCGCACTGTTGTTGTTTTCAATAGTTGTCTGATTCGGGTGCATGCTATGTCGCGCGAGAAGCTGAGAGAAGAAATCTGCACCAGGAAGGGTGAGATCTCCATGCATATCACCGAAATTGTTGAAGGAAACAAGAAGATAATTTGAATTGATGAGGTTCGTGTTGATGAGATTAAAGATATTCGCAGCCGCATACGCATCACCGGTTGCAATAGATGCATTGCCATCACCGTCGGTCGTGGCTGTATTGTCGCCAGTATTAGAACGCACAATCACCGTATTAGTAACGGTCGCATCATTTGTATTAATGACGTTGAGTGAAGCATCACCGCTATTGCAGGAAGAGAAGTTACAGCCAGACCCCCCGCTATTTACCGGACCTCCGAAGAAGTACGACCAATCAAAATTGCGGAAATCCATGCCCCCGCCAAAGAGGAAATTGAGAAACGCGAGGATGCCGTAAGAATTAACAATGTTTGTATTTACGACATTTATAACATTTGCTGCTGCTACAGCATTCCCCGTCGAAACACTTGCATTGCCCCCAGAAGAAGACGCTGCATTAGTACCGGACTCAGCGGCAGAGCCTGCAGTATTCCCAACGTCCGCGTCATTGGTATTTGAGACCGTGCTTGAAGCATTCTCCGGCACTGCGGCCTCGTTCGTATTTGCCGTATTTGTAGTTCCCGAGACCGCAGTCGCATTTCCCGTATCAACTGATCCGTCACCCGCTGGAGCGGTCTCTTCTTCCTGAGAGGTGGTGGAAGGAGCGTCCGATGTCGTTGTGGTATTTTCCTGCGAAGTAGCAGGAGGCGTGTCCGAGGCGGGTGTAGGATCCGAAGAAGGCGCTGGATCTGAGGCAGGAGGATTTGCAGGAGGTGTCGGATCAGAGGCTGGCGGCGTAGACTCTGCAGGCGGGGGCGATCCTTCCCCTTCTGCTTGCACAGACATTGCGAAGCCCATGCTAAGCACGAGTACCGCAAGTCCCATAAGAAACCCAACCGCGAACCACTTCATCGAAGCTCTAGTAATCATAAGTATCTAAGCCAGCGAATAAAAGACCCTGCTTTTTTGGCGTCGCTCGCTCGGAAAAGAAAACTTGTCTTCTTTTCTCTCGCTTCACTAGCCAACAAAATGAACCTGCCCTCTCGGAAGCCTCGTTTCCCAAAAAGACCTCATGAGAAGGGGGGAGAATTGGAGAAACTCCCCGCCTTATCAAAGAAGATTAGTTCTTCTTAACTTTGATCAAGTTCGTATTTACGATATTGATCATGCCAACGTTAGTGAGCGCATCGCCCGTGTCGACTGAACCATTTCCGCCGTCGCCACCATTGCCGCCTTCACCGCCGTCGCCACCGAAGTCAGAATCGTACCAGTAGTCATACTCGTAAGACTCATCATCGATACCATCGCCACCTTCTGCACCATTGCCGCCATTGCCGCCAGTTGCTGCATTAACGCCAGTGTTTGATGTTGCAACAACAGTATTGGTTACATTTGCTGCATTAACGAGTGCGATTTCGATGTCATTGTCGAAAGTTCGATCACCGCGGTTTCGGCGATGATTATCACCATCCCAGCATCCGCAATCTTCGTCGGTCTCGACGTCGATCTCAGTGCTGTTAACATCGTTGAGAATAGCAACGTTTGTTTCTGCGTCACCAGTCTCTACATGGCCATCGCCACCGTCGCCACCATTACCGCCATCGCCACCGTCGCCACCCTCTTCCCAACCATAGCTACCATCGCCACCATTTCCGCCGTCTCCGCCGTCTCCGCCTGATGCTGAGTTAACTCCAGTGTTTGATGTTGCAACTACTGTATTCGTAACTGCTGCAGCATTAATAACTGCAATGGTGATATCGTTGTCAACCGTAAGGTCACCACCGCGTCCGCCATTGTAGCCGCCGCCGTATGCGAACACCGGTACAGCCGATGCGAGCATTGCGAGCGTTGTTGCTGATGCAACTGCGTACTTAACTTTATTCATTGTCATATCTATCTGTCTTGTAATTAGATTTAAACAACCCACCTGATAATTTTTTGTCATCCCGCTCCCGTACGGTGAGCGTGATGCGATGGCCGTCGACCTCGAGCCTGTGAACTGTTGGTACAGCTCACAACAATACCCGCTTTCCCTGCTGCGCCTACTGCTGTGCTCTCTACCTAAAAGTGAGAATTTCCTATCCTTTTCAAATACCTTTCTGAGCTGGCTTCTCTTTCCGAATCGTTAAACAAACAAAAACAGCGACGCGCGGATGCGCTTCGCTTTTTAGACCGTGTTATGGAGTTGTGTACAGGTAAATGCAGCAACCATATATCTTGGTGCTGGTTTCCCTGTACTTCGCAAGACACTCATCGTGCCATCACGCGTACAGGACTATTATCGACAAGTGAACATGAAAGTCAAATGAGCTTTCCACAGAGTTTCGTATTATCAGATTAACAACACCCTATCCATGCAGCGTGTCAAGAAATTGACAGGAGGTCACAGCGTGCTAGCATCCCATGCAAGGGAAACCAGTCATCTGCGAAATACACACAGCATGACTACCATTCTAGTAACCGGCGGCGCTGGTTTTATCGGCTCTAATCTTTGCCGATTTTTTCTTAGATCGG
>DASPJS010000047.1:0-10463 GCA_035628495.1 Minisyncoccota bacterium | reverse complement strand
TCCTTCATTTATCTTGAGCGTGCTTGCGACGTTCGGACTCATAACTCTGTCTCCGACGGTGGAGAAATATTTGACATTTATTCCAGAGAAATTTGGTGTTCGATCAATTGCGGCGACAACAATTGCTGTGCAAATTTTTGTTCTTCCTGCACTTCTCTACATGTCTGGAATTCTTTCGTTTTTGTCAGTTCCCGCAAATATTATAGCGCTCCCATTCGTACCGCTTACTATGATTTTCGGATTTTTTGCCGGACTCTTGGGGCTCCTTCATCCAGCGCTTGCGCTTCCGTTTGTATTGCTTACCGACCTGTTACTCAACGTCGTAATGATTGTCGCCGAAACTGCTCGCGCTTTGCCGTACGCATACACAACAATTCCAGCGTTTTCGCTCTGGATAGTCACATTTGCATACATTCCACTTGTGTTTATTGCATTCAAATTATTTCAAGGCGCGGAACTTCACAAAAAAGTAACGAAGAAATAGAAAAATGCCAGCGGTATGATATATCATACCGCTGACAAATGAATACTATTGAAGTTCTGCGAATCTTTTTTCTATGACACTCCAATTGAGATTTTTGAAAAACGCATCGATATATTTCCCTTTTCCTTGAACTCCGTAGTCGAGCATGAACGCATGCTCCCATACGTCAAGTGCGAGAATTATTGGAAGCGTTACGAAGTGTCCTTGGTGCTGCTCACCGCTGAAGCCGGTCATGAACTGTTTGCCCACCGGATCCCAGTAGAGAATTGCCCAGCCAGGACCACGCATCATGCCAATAGATTTAATGTAGGGCACTACATGTTCGAGTTTTACATAATCTTTTGTAAGCGCTTGTCCGAGAGGGGATTGTGGGTCTAGTTCCTTAGCTCCACCTTCCCATTGTGAAAAATACAACTCATGCAGGCGCATACCGCCGAATTCAAACGAGCGGCGACGAATGAGTTCTGAGATTGCTGGCATATTTTTCTCTTCGTCACTCATGAGGTCAACCATGAGTTTTGAAAGTGTATTGAAATTTTTTACGTATCCCGAGTAGAGACTGAGGTGCTCCTCGACCGATTTTTTTGATATTCCGTCGAGGTCCGGAAGATCAAATTTCTTTTCATCGTATGACATGGCGCTAGTATAGCAAACCGCTTCTCTTTTTATGTATACTCACGCCATGGTTTTGAGGCGCAGATACATTGCACTTGGAAGCGTTGCACTGCTACTTCTCATCGCGATCGGTATTTGGGGTGCAGTTTTTGCCGAAACTCCCAAGGGTACGCTCACTGTCGCATTTCTTGATGTAGGGCAGGGGGACGCAATCTTTATTGAATCGCCAACTGGTGTCCAAATAGTAATGGACGGCGGACCTGATGGAACTGTGTTGCGCGAGTTGCCAAGTGTCATGCCGATCCCTGATCGATCAATTGATGCGCTTATCGGCACACATCCTGACAAAGATCATATAGGAGGGCTCATTGATGTGTTTGAGCGCTACGACATTTCTGTCTATATCGAGCCGGGCATTACGAAAGACACGCTTACGGCCCAGACACTTCTTGAGCGTGTTAAGGAAGAAAATATTCCATCGCTCATTGCTCGTCGCGGAATGTTTTTGGATCTCGGAGGGGGAGCAGAGCTCCATGTGCTTTTTCCCGATTACGATGTATCAGGTCTCTCCACAGACGACGCAAATGAAGGCGGTATTGTCATGAAATTAGTCTATGGAAGTACTACGGCACTTTTCATGGCTGACGTATCAAAGAAAGTCGAAGATCGCCTTATCACGCTTGGCGAAACCGATCTTGATACGGACCTTCTCAAAATCGGTCACCACGGCTCGCGCTTTTCAACCGATGACGATTTTGTTTCAGCTGTGTCACCAGCCGCAGCGATAATTTCAGTTGGCGATAGAAATACCTACGGCCATCCAACGGAAGAAGTCATTCATACGCTAAGTTCTCAGCACGTAGACATACTGCGTACTGACGAAGAGGGAACAATAATATTCAAATCAAACGGAAAAAACTTTGTTCGAACTAAATGACGCCAGCAGCTTTGAGAGTCTTATACGCGCCGTTCTTGGCAAGTGTGCGCATTCCCTTAGTTGAAAGAGTAACGGTAACTACTTTATTAAGCTCAGGTACAAAAATTCTTTTCTTTTGGAGATTTACCTGCTTGCGAACGTTGCCCGTTGGATTGAATTTGGTAGCACGAATACGGTTGCTGTAGCCGCCGGCAACCTTTGATCCTCGCTCTGTAACTGGGCAAATTTTGGCCATATTTTTGAAGGTATATGCTATCATAACTTCACCGATATGCAACCGCTCGATCTATTTCAGATCGCAGTTCTTATTTTTTCCGTGGTACTCCACGAAGTCGCCCACGGGTACATGGCTAACTATCTTGGAGACCCAACTGCCCGACTGGCTGGTCGTCTGACGCTTAATCCTATAAGCCATATAGATCTGTTCGGTTCGGTCATTCTTCCTGGTCTACTTATCATTACTAATTCTCCATTTCTCATTGGGTATGCAAAACCTGTACCTGTAAATCCCTATAACTTATCTGGGCGCTTTGACGAAGCGAAAGTAGCCTTTGCTGGTCCTGGTACGAATATTGTTATTGCTCTTATATTTGGTCTCGTTATCCGCTTTTTCGGGGGATCACTTAGCTCAGTTCTCGTTGAAGCATTGGTATTTATCGTATTTATTAATTTATTGCTGGCCTTGTTTAACCTTGTGCCCATTCCGCCACTCGATGGTTCAAAAGTCTTGTCGTCTATTTTGCCGGAGCCGCTTGCAAGTGCCTATGACGGGCTTCGAGAAAAGCTTGAGCGGTTAGGCATAGTCTCGGGCCTTCTCATCATTGTATTCGTTTTCTACTTCTTTCTTGCGCCTTACTTTTCAATCATTCTGCGCTTCTTTATCAACCTGATTACCGGCATTCCGCTCTAAATTTGCGCGAGTACTCTATTTGTAGTAGAGTGTGAGAGCGCAATCGGCGCGTTTTTCTTTAGATACATGGCTAGAATCTCACAGCTTGTCCGAAAGGGCAGAAAAAAGATGGTATCAAAATCGAAATCTCCCGCGCTGGCGAGAGGCTTTAACGTGCTTAAAAATCGCCCGATTTTCTACCCGTCTCCATTTAAGCGCGGCGTGTGCACAAAAGTAACGACAACTACTCCTCGCAAACCAAACTCAGCTATCCGAAAAATCGCTCGCGTACGTCTCACCAACGGCCAGGAAATCACTGCTTACATTCCAGGAGAAGGCCACAACCTTCAAGAGCACTCAGTAGTACTCGTTCGCGCAGGCCGCGTGAAAGATATTAACGTGCGCTACCAAATTGTGCGTGGCAAACTCGATGCCGGCGGTCTTGAGAAGCGTCGCGTGTCTCGATCGCGCTACGGAGGCAAGCGTCCTAAGAGCTAGACTATTTCTATAACCTAACTTTATGCGTCGACCAGTAAAAAATAGAAATATTGTCGGTCCTGACCTCAAGTACAATTCAGTACGCGTTGAGAAATTTATTAATTCTGTCATGTGGGACGGAAAGAAATCGACTGCTCGCAAAGTAGTCTATGATGCTCTTGAGTTAATAAAAGAAAAGCAAAAAGTAGATAATCCGTTAGAAATTTTTGAAACTGCTATTCGTAATGTCGGTCCTTCTATGGAAATCCGCTCCAGACGAGTTGGCGGCGCTAACTATCAGGTTCCACGCGAAGTGCGACCCGAGAGAAAGAATGCGCTCGCGTTTCGCTGGATTCTAATTGCTGCTCGCGCAGGGAAAGGGAAGCCAATGGCTCAAAAGCTCGCTGATGAGTTGATTGCTGCGTCGAATAATCAAGGTTTTGCTTTCAAAAAGAAAGAAGATACGCACCGTATGGCGGAAGCTAACAAAGCCTTTGCCCACTTCGCGTGGTAATCTAGACGCATGAATTTTTTGCTCGCTGGTTTGGCGGGATTCACTCTCATCCTCTCAATAGGAACTATTTTGGCAATCAATAGGGTTGAGTATAGTTTTGTGACACAGCAGCAGATTCCAAAGCAATCTCAGACCGCTGTCGCAACTTCTAGTAGTCAGGGATCTGTAAAAGAAATCGGCGCGTCAGGAAATATTCGCAATACAAATGAATTTGATCCAACGACTATAAAAGTTGGCGATACTGTTGGTCTGTTTACCGTATCCAACGTAGCAGCGGTTGACGAGAGGGCACCTATCGGACCGCTCAATATGCGAATAACATTTGTAGGACACGTTACCCTGACAGGCACGATAGAAGACAATCGCGAAAGCGAGCTTGTGCGCGGATTTTTTATTCGTCTCTCAGAAGAATCAAAGTCCAAAATTCCGTATCAAAAAATTGATCATAATCAATACTCTTACTTAATCTTGAATCCCGACTTGATTGAAGAAGGTATCAGACATGGCGATATGGTCGAGATAGTGATACGTGACTACACGGATACAGCGTATCCCTCCGAAGGTGCAGATACGATTAATCTGCGCAGTATCAAGAAAATTACCGAATAGTACTTTGCCGCATTTTTACCAACGAGAAAGTCAGCGCCCGTAAAGGCGTTTTTTGTTCATCCGCACTTAACGCGGGCTCGCGTACGGTAATGTTTATGGCAAGGTCACTAATATTATGGTTTCTGGGTGTGCCGATCAGCGTTATCATCCTGCTCTATCTTCTCAACATCCTGTAGTTGAGAGCGAACAGGTGCGTGATACGCTCATCGTATGGAACTCTATAAAATAACAATTCCGGTTTTTATTCGTGGGTTAGAAAATACTCTCACGCTCATAGAGAGGGCACAGCGACAAGCGAAAAAGGAAAAAATTTCTTGGGAGAAATTGTTTGACGGTAGACTCGCGCCGGATATGTACAACTTTAAAGAGCAAGTAGGATACGTGTATTTCATTGCGCTTGAAGCAGCAGGGCAGCTCACTGGCAAGAAAATTCCTGATTTTTCCTACGATGAGACGTCGTTTGAGGAATTGAAGACGAGTCTTAAACGAACAATTGCATTTCTCAAAACGATTAAAGAAAAGGATCTCAAGGGAGCAGAAAAAAGGAAATATACATCTCATCTAATGCCGAAAAAGAAAATTTCAGCGGAGAAATACATCTCAACAGCAATACTCCCGAACTTTTACTTCCATGTAACAACTGCCTACGATATTTTACGCCACTTGAGTGTTCCGCTGACAAAAGAGGATTACATCGGGAATCTATAGAGCTGGCGTTGCATTTTCAGGAATTTTTAGTATGGTATAGGCACGCCAGGGGGCGCAATTTTTTTTACGCAAATATATATGGCAAACAGGGACTACCCGCTAGAGAAAGTTAGAAACTTTGGAATTATAGCCCACATCGACGCGGGTAAAACGACCACGTCTGAACGCGTGCTCTACTACACGGGCTCTCAGCACAAAATTGGTGAAGTGCACGAAGGAGAGACTACCACTGACTGGATGGAGCAGGAGAGAGAGCGCGGCATTACTATTACTGCGGCTGCTATTACTTGTTTCTGGAGCAAGACTGACGAAAAGGACAAAAAAGATCCTGGCAAAAAGTATCGCTTCAATATTATCGACACTCCAGGCCATATCGACTTCACTGTTGAAGTGAAGCGCTCGATGCGCGTACTCGACGGCGCGATTGTAGTCTTTGACGGCGTCGCAGGTGTGGAGCCGCAGTCAGAAACCAACTGGCGTTACGCAGACGAAGCGTCTGTGCCGCGCGTATGCTTTATCAACAAGCTCGACCGCATGGGTGCATCCTTTGAAAAATCATTTCAGTCAATTCTTGACCGTCTTACCAAGAGCGCTGTTCGTATGCAGCTTCCAATAGGTGCAGAAGAAAAATTTGAAGGTGTTATTGATCTTCTCACCATGAGAGCCTACAAGTTCGAAGGCAACATGGGTGAGGACGTCGTTGAAATGGAAATCCCGGCCGACATGAAGGCCGAAGCAGAAAAATATCGCAACGTACTTGTTGAAAAAATCGTTGAACACGATGACGAGCTCACGACCGCATACCTCGACGGCAAGGAGCCTACGCTTGAACAGCTCAAGGCCACGCTCCGCAAGGGCGTCATAGCAAACAAAATTTTCCCGGTATACACCGGCTCCGCCCTTAAGAACAAGGGCGTACAGCTTGTACTTGATGCGGTCGTTGATTACCTTCCATCTCCAATCGACATGCCGCCGGTCACGGGCATCAATCCAAAAACGGGAGATCCGATACAGCGTCATGCAAGCGATGAAGAGCCATTTTGTGCGCTCGCATTTAAGCTCCAGGCCGATCCGTTCGTCGGCCAGCTCACGTTCTTCCGCGTGTACTCGGGGACTATTGAATCAGGATCGTATTTGTATAACTCAACTACTGGCTCTCGTGAGCGCCTCGGCCGTATTGTGCGCCTCCAGGCGAACCAGCGAGAGGAAGTAAAGAAGGTGTATGCGGGAGAAATCGCTGCAGCAGTGGGTCTCAAAGACACCAAAACTTCCCACACGCTGTGCGACGAGGCAAATCCTATCGTACTCGAACAAATTAAGTTCCCGGAACCGGTTATTTCGCTTCGCATTGAACCTAAAACTAAGGCCGACCAGGAAAAGATGGGTATGGCGATGAAGAAACTAGCGGACGAAGACCCAACCTTCAAAGTTTCGACTGATGCCGAAACCACAGAGACGCTCATTTCAGGCATGGGCGAGCTTCATCTTGAGATTATCGTTGACCGCATGAAGCGCGAATTTGGTGTTGAAGCCAATGTTGGTAAACCGCAGGTGGCCTACCGCGAGACAATTCAACAGCTCGCTGAAGCGGAGGGTAAATACATCAAACAAACGGGCGGCAAGGGCCAATATGGTCATGTACGTCTGCGCATCAAACCGCTCGAGCCTGTCGAGGAAGGCGCGAAGGTCAAGAAAAACATCACCCGCGAAGAGCACTTCGAATTCATCAACAACATCAAGGGAGGTGTCGTTCCTCTCGAATTCATACCGGCAGTGGAGGATGGCGTGCGCGAAGCAATGGAGCGAGGCATAGTCGCCGGTTACAAAATGGTAGACATCTCCGTTGAGCTGTACGACGGTTCATATCACGATGTCGACTCGTCAGAAATCGCCTTTAAAATCGCGGCTTCCATGGGATTCCAGGATGCGGCTAAAATGGCGCGGCCAGTCCTACTAGAGCCGATCATGAAAGTGGAAGTGGTTGTGCCGGAGAAGTTCATGGGTGACATTACTGGCTCACTTAACGGTAAACGAGGTCAGATTGAAGGAATTGAGGAGCGAGGTTTGGCGCGAGCCATTAAAGCCAAGGTGCCGCTTTCTGAAATGTTCGGATATACCACACAACTGCGCTCTATGACCGAGGGTCGTGCATCTTTCACTATGGAATTTGACCACTACGAGGTGGTGCCGCCACAGGTATCTGCGACTATAATTGCAGCTCGAAAATAATTCTCACTGGAGCAAGGCATCCCGTGAGCGAGGGTAAAGCTTGGCCGAGCGGCCTCGAGCGCCCTTGCGAATGGGTATGCCGGTGGAAACTTATCCACACAGGGGACTGGCGCGACTTTTCAGAAGGAGTAAAGTAATTGCATACAGGGCATCCCGTTTATCGGGAGGCCCTTTTCTCTTTTGTGTCGCTCGGTGCGAATTAATTAAAAAATTTTTAAGTCCATCACATGAAAACCGCAGTCCTACCAGTTTGGGTCAAACACGTCCGCATTTTTGTGGTGGCGTTAGCTGTCTCTCTTCTCATGGCGATGATGCCGGCTCCGGCTCATGCCCAAGAATTGTCAGCTGAGCAAATGGACGCGGTGGTTGCACTTCTTGAAGCTTTTGATGTTGATAGCGAAACAATTGGAGCAGTTGCTGCCGTTTTAGATGGCGCTAATCCTAATCCCACGGGAGAGGGTGATGTGCTCGGTTCAAATTTTGAAGATTTGTCACAAGAAGAAGCGCTCCTGCGCTATGTAGGGTACACAGGCGATTTTTCGGAGGCCTCTGTAGCAAGTTGGAAGGGCATTGGTGCCAGACAAAAAGCACTCGACATCCTCTCGCAGAGGCTTGCCAGCACGCCGGGAGATGATCTCTCCGAAATTGCACAGCATTTTCCAAATCTCGATCCTAACTACGTGACGCCATGCGGTGTTTCAAAGACCGAGCGCGACGCCATTGCACGCGAGCTTGGATTCACTGGCATGTTTGGAGTCTATGACACAGATGATGTCTTGATCCCGGGTGAGTTTGTCGTGTGGCTGGCCAACCCTGACAACGAAGCGCAGTGGCAAGAAGCGTGTGCCGCGGCATCAGCTCTGAGCGCACAAGATTCACAATCATCTCCAGCTTCACACAAGGAAGTGAATGCGATGACATCACAACTCGCAACAGCAGCAGTCTCAATTGGCTACGGCGTTGATGCGGTGATGGAAGCATATCTTTCACTCTTTGGTTTCTAAAATTTTTAAATTTCCCTTTCAACAAAAAGTCAGCAACAACTGTTGACTTGTATATATGGTTTGTTATATTGGCCACAACGCTAAGGGCGTGGCTTTTCTTTTGCTTATTTTAGTCTATAGGCAAACAGGGCGTTACATTAGAAATTTATTAATTAGAATTAGTTTTAAGTATGGCAACATTCGACAGGCAGAAGCCGCACGTTAACGTCGGCACCATTGGTCACGTCGACCACGGAAAGACGACGCTCACTGCGTCGATTCTCCACACGCTCGACATGGCAAAAGATCAGGGCTATGGCGCGCGCGTAGAAGGAGTAGATGGTATCGACAACGCACCGGAAGAGAAGGCGCGCGGTATTACTATTGCGCTCCACCACTCTGAATATTGGACGCCAGAGCGCCACTACGCGCACATCGACGCTCCAGGCCACGCAGACTACATTAAAAACATGATTACTGGTGCCGCTCAAATGGACGGCGCAGTACTCGTGGTTGCGGCAACTGATGGCGTGATGCCTCAGACCCGCGAGCACATTCTCCTTGCAAAACAAGTCGGCGTTCCGAAGATCGTCGTCTTCCTTAATAAGGTAGACATGGTTGATGATAAAGATCTCATCGACCTCGTTGAACAGGAAGTTAAAGACCTCCTTGCAAAATACGGCTATACTGACGCCCCAGTTATCAAGGGTTCAGGCCTCAAAGCACTCGAAAGCAAAGATATAAATTCTGAATGGTCCCAGAAGGTACTTGAACTCGTAAAGACGCTCGACACATACATTCCTATGCCGGTTCGCGAGGTAGACAAGCCATTCCTGATGCCAGTAGAAGATATTTTCTCAATTGAAGGTCGCGGCACGGTGGTTACCGGCCGCATCGAGCGAGGCAAAGTTAAAGTAGGCGAAGAAATTGAAATTGTCGGTCTCCACCCAACTGCTAAGACTACGGTTACTGGTATCGAGATGTTCAACAAACAGCTTGATGAAGGTCTCGCCGGCGACAACGCAGGTATTCTCCTTCGCGGTACTAAGAAAGAAGACGTGCACCGCGGTCAGGTTCTAGCAAAGAGCGGTTCGGTAAATCCGCACACGGAATTTGACGCAGAAGTATACGTACTTACGAAAGACGAAGGAGGTCGCCACACGCCTTTCTTCACAGGCTACAAGCCACAATTTTATGTTCGCACTACGGACGTAACGGGAGAAGTAACACTTCCAGCAGGTACTGAAATGGTAATGCCAGGCGACACGATTACTTTCAAAGTTGTTCTCGTAGCGCCGGTTGCGCTTGAAGAGAAGCAGCGCTTCGCAGTTCGCGAAGGCGGTAAGACCGTTGGCGCAGGCGTTGTCACCAAAATAAATAAATAGGTCAACAAATAAATTATTAGGAGAGTAAGCTAACAGAGGATAGGTTACCCTTCGATAGACTCAGGGTTTGTCCCGAGCAAAGTCGAGGGGAGAACTAGACTCAATCAACAATGGCTACCGAAGAAAAAAAGAAGACAGCGCCAAAGGCGCCACGTGCAAAAAAAGCGGCAGCACCCGCACCGGTGCAGAGACTGCGTATCAAGGTTCGCGCCTACGAGCACAAAGTGCTCGACGCAAGCGTGAAGCAGATCCTCGACACAGCGCTTCGCTACGACGCGAAAGTTGCAGGTCCAATTCCGCTTCCAACAGAAATAAAAAAATACACGGTCAATCGCTCGACATTCATTTACAAAGATGCGCGCGAGCAATTTGAGATGCGCATCCACAAGCGACTGATCGACATCATTGATCCGACCGCAAAGGTTATTGAGGCTCTCACAAACCTCTCACTTCCATCGGGAGTTACGATCGACGTAAAAATGGCATAGGCCTTCCGATTTCGGCGCATTGCTGCGTCAGAATCTCCGCTCCTCATTCTGCTTACTTTCAGTAAGCGTCATTCTGGTGCTTGATTCTTTCTTGCACTGCATCCAAAATCTGAAGTCCTGAAAATCCTCGAAAGAGGTATTTTTT
>DASPJS010000046.1:0-10124 GCA_035628495.1 Minisyncoccota bacterium | reverse complement strand
AGCACATTGAGAAGATAGGATTATTTCTTTTCTTTGAAGAGATAAAACTTATCCCAGGCCTACTCTTCTTCATGAGTTGGTCTTTTGTGCGAGCTACGAGAATATGGGAATACGCAGCGATACCGCTTGGTTTTCTCTACGGTTTCATCACAATTCTTCTCATAGTTGAGTTCAGTAAACACCTTTGATTGTTTTCGCCGCCGGAGCCTTCCGGCGGCTCTTTGTTTTTACACTTCGCTGCGCTACACTCGTTGAGGAATAGAACTTCAAAAGGAGTGCAAAATGCACGTCAGCATCAATCGAAAATTGGTGTTTGAGATTCTTGACGTGCTTTTGGCGCGCTGGAACTCGAATCCAAAAAAATATCCGTTTAATCGCCCCGACGCGATCCTGCCGCAAAGCAGAATATGCGCAGAAATTCGCAGGGATATGTTTGTACATGCGTGTTTTTACTTCTACGCATGCGTCTACATGCGAGGCGGTATTGAAAGTCTGCAGGTGTTTCAGGCACTCGAAAAGATGTGGAAACAATACCCGCATTTTTTCGAACCCCGTTACGCAAGCATGCTGCAACAAACTGATCTTGAATCAGTGCTTCGCCAATTCATCGGTTGGGACGCAAAAGCGGCAAGCCGGTATTGGATTGAAAACTCTCGTCGCCTTAATGAGAACTGGAAAGGAAGTCCTCTCGAACTCATGCGCGGGGTACGAACATACAAAGAAGCGCTTCGTCGTATAAAAAATAAGCGGCTCGTGCGAGAACAACTGAAGCACGGAAAGAAGTACGAGGGCTTCATGGGTTTTCAACCTAAGATGGTCTCGATGCTTGTGTATTTCTTCGATTATGAGGGATGGCTTACGAAGCGGTTCATATACCCTTCTCCAGCAGACTTTCATAACTTTCGTATAGCTCTCAGCAATGGTGCTATGAAAATAGTGCCGGGGCAGAGTGCAGTGCGATCGACAGAGAAAATTTCTGCGCCGTGGCGAGGAGCAGTGGTAGCGTATTTACGTGCGCGCCGTGCCGACCCGATCGCCGTTTCTGATGTGTTGTGGCTCTTCTCGCTTGTAATGTGCGGGAATTCTCCAGCCTCAACCACAAAAGAAGTCAATGGCGGAGCGCCGCTCATAGAGTACGCTAACGTCCCCGAAAATTGGAACGTGAGCGAGTGGAGTTCGTCACGGTCAATAAAAAGATTTGAGCAGACGTGTCTGGTGTGCCCATTTCTAACCACCTGCACGTACGCTATTCCTTCACGACCGTATTACAGCAGAGGACTGCTCGTACTTCGTGAGCGCTATAAGATCGAGAAAAGAATCGATCCTGCGCTCGTACACGAGCCGAAACCAAGCGACATTGTGGTTGACGATCAGCATTCCTTTGCACTCTAGAAGCCCGTGAAATTGACACACTCAATTTCGCGGGTGTTTTTTAATTGTCCACAGGTGCGATTGATATTAATACAGTAAAGTTGAGTAAGGTTTAGTTCTTCACAACGGCCAAGGAGACCGCTATGGATGCACGCGTCACTGCGGCTCACCTACCGGTGCCGCATGCTTCAGAATACCCTGACCATTGGTTAGAGCTTTTTCGCAATTTGGATGAGTACGATTGGAATGATCCTACATTTAAGAAATTGAACAAAGGAAAATTTGCATTTCGTCCTATTCCACTGACAAAGGGCTACTTCATGATTGTCGCCCCGCGAAATTATCGCAGAATGACTCTATTTCCCGACGGCAAAAAGAAAAAGTGGCATGCAAAAGAACGGCTCGACGAAAAAAGTAATCTTGTGTCCGTCTATGCGTGTCGAAGAGGTCGCGGCGATGAACCAAAAGACGTCTACGCGCATAGAGAATTGCGCGGATGCATCTTCAGTTCTGTGCCCGTTGATCACGTCAATGGATATGGACTCGATAATCGTATGGAGCCCAATCTGCGCGTCACAAACCGCAACGGCGAAAATAATCATAATGCTGTTCGCCAAAGAACAGTGCACTTGGGATTGCCGCCAGGGGTTGAGCGATGCGGACCGAAAGATACTCTGTATCGCGGAATTCGTTCAATACGCTTGGGTCCAAAAAAAGTGCTCACAATACGTTCGAAGCGTATGTGGAAAACGCCTGAACCGGCTGCACGTTGGTATCAAAACCAGCTCAAAAAACTGCACAACCGCGTCAATTGGGCGCACAGCCCGACAACTGTCAACTTTCCGAAGTTCCCGCCGCGCATGGAACAGGAACCTGAATATCGGCTCCGACCAGTCGCGATGAGAATTGAAATTCCCTTTTAACCCTGCCTTGTGCAGGGTTTCTTTTTACCCATGGAGAAACTCTATTACGTCCCCATCTTTCACTACATATTCTTTACCCTCTGTGCGAATCAAACCTTTCTCTCTCGCTTTTGCACGAGATCCTGCGTCTAGAAGCTTGTCCCATTCAATTACCTCCGCTCGAATGAACTTCTCTTCAAAGTCGGTATGGATTGCAGCGCCGGCTTTTGGTGCTGTCGATCCTCTAACGATCGTCCACGCACGTGTTTCGTCTTCGCCAGTGGTAAAAAAGCTAATGAGTCCCAAAAGCTCATAGCTAATGCGAATGAGTGCATTTATTCCATCTTCAAACATACCTGCATCGCGTCGAAAATCTACTTTATCGCTTGCATGAAGCTCTCTGAGGTCATTTTCAACATTTGCATCAACAATCACATACTTCGCTCCCGTCTTATCGAAGAAATCCATAAGCCGTTCCCATCTTCCGTCATTCATCTCATCGAGGTTGTGACCTCCCGCCTCCTTGTTAAGCACATAGAGCATCGGTTTTTTAGCCAGGAGACTTGTTTTTTCTTTAGCCTCGAGATCAGCAAGTTCGAGTTCCGCATTAATGAGCTCGATATCGCGAAGCGGATCAATCGTGTCTTCTACTTGCGCTATGTTGGTATTTTCAAAAATACGCACGACGTGAGCGATAGCATTCACTTCACGAATATGGGAGAGAAATTTATTCCCGAGTCCTTGCCCTTCTGAAGCTCCTTTTACGAGCCCGGCAATATCGACAAACTCCACCGCTGCGGGAATATCTTTTTTTGAATTTGAGAATGCAGCGAGCTTCTCTCTTCGCTCATCCGGCACCGCAACTACGCCAACTGAGGGGTCAATTGTTGCAAACGGGTAGTTAGCAATAAGCACGCTCTTTTTAGTAAGCGCTTGAAAAAGGGTCGACTTCCCTACGTTGGGAAGCCCCACGATGCCGATCGATAGTTTTGCCATGGGTCTAGATTATATCTCATTTTTGTGGTATTGTCTTGTGCAGACGCAACAGCAACACTGGGAGATGTGTCGTGAATAAGCCGTTCGATAACAGCACTCCGTCCGTAAAGGTACGCGACGAGGACAATTATCGTTTAGAACTAGCCCTCGCTATACATGACGCCTACGGCGACGCAGTCTGGTCAGTAATGATGCAAGTCATAGGCATTTTGCTTCTCACCTTTCTAGCCGCAAATTACGCGACGCAGAAAATTGCGGGAGCGGGATATGGGTTTGAGATGTTGGTCTTCTTCGTCGGTGTGGTCGTTACATTTATTGCAGGGTGCCACGCTATCAAATCTGGTAAAAGAAAAATTGATAATAAATTGAACGAAATGTTCTACAAAGCAGATGCAAATGGTCTAGTGCCTTTTCAATGATTAGAATACGTCCCCTGCCCCGATCAAGTCGGGGCATTTTTTTATACTTTGTCAAACATGTGGTGAGCGTTGACAAACGGCACCGTATCAATTACACATTCCTCAGCGACTCAACTCAAGAAGGAGACGTTTAATGCGAATCTCAACAGGTCTGATCGTCGCGAGCGTCCTACATCTCGCCCTTTCACATAACACGTGGGCTGCTTCTCGCGCCGACGTCGAAGAATTAGCCGCTATGGTGGTGGACCCCGACATTGAGGTCGAAATGCGGGAACCATTGCGGCTTAACGACAGAATTATTGGCACTCGTATGCAATTTTCTGTCGGAAAAAAGCGGTATCTTATTATTAGTACTCAAACAGAACCAGATGAAGAAGCGCTTGGCGCTGAACTTGTCATTTACATCTATGATGATGACTGGGACAGCAACCAAAACGATCTCTTTATCGACCGCGATCTCGACGGCGAAGTTGACTTCGGCATAGATCACGAACACCAACGAGCAATGATTCCAGAATTTAAAATGGGTATTTATTACCAACTACACTGGCAACAACGACTCGATGACGTGATCGCCGCAATGCGAGAGCATAAAAAGCAATTAGTTGCTCAACGCTAATTTGCGACCCGACGGACATCTGTGCCGTCGGGCTTTTTTATTTGTGCAAGATAGTCGGGTTAAGCCGCTAATAAATGTTTATTCTGCGAACGTACCGAGTCTTGAAACTTTACGCCGCCATTCGTTGCGCTTCCATTCGGGCGCCGTTTCCGAGGGGCCAAACAGTGATGCTCGCACTTTAAATCCTGCAAACCAGAGAATCCCCATTTTTATTTCGTTTGTGTAATCACCGAATAGCATCCAGATGAAAAACGGGTGCGTTCCCGAGAGAACGATCACACGTGCAGTTTTCCCCTTAAGTCGCTTTCTCCAACCCAAGACTGGCACACCCTGCGAATTCTTGCGCATATTAAATGCAAATCCCGGTAGCCACATCCGATCAAACATGCCCTTGAGTAGAGCGGGCATTGTGCACCACCAATTAGGGTAAAGAACAACTAGATGGTCGCTCCAATTTATTGCTTGCTGAAGTTTTATAAGATCTGGCTCAAGGTTTTGAATCGTTCTGTATCCTTTGTGGAGAATTGGGTCAAAGCGCATTTCGCCTAAATGAAAATATTTCACCTCGTGCCCAGCTCTTTTCGCGGCTGCTTCGTATAAGATTGCAAACTCGCTCGTTAGCGTGGAGTCGGCATTGGGATGCCCTACCAAGATAACAATTTTTTTCTTTTTTTCGTGAGGATGAAAGAACGACATACTATAAAACGGTGGCAATCGAATTCGCTTCTAGGTGCTTTTGCGCATCCTGTGGAGTCCTAGGCATCACGCGAAGTGCGGGAAGGCTTGCAAACTGATCAAGATGCGGCGCTTTTTCCCCTGGCGTCACTGGCTTTTGCGGAACTGCAGGGCTAGCAGATTTAGGTTTTTCAGGAATAAAATTCGGCGGCAATGCAATCTTAACGGGTGTATCTGCAATAGCGGGCACGGTCGCAGCAGCTTGTGGCGGCACCGCAGACACGGGAGTAGCGGCTTGGAGCGGCTTGAGTGGCAAAGCAGCTGGTACCGTAGGTAGGGGTCGTGGCATCTCTACTCTGGGTGCTGTGGGTGGCGGAGGTTTGGGCGCTATTGATGGCGGAGTGAGTTTTATGGGCGACGGCGCAATTTTTTGAATGATGGGCGACGGCCTAATGGCGGCAGATGCCGGTGTAGAGAAGGACCGCGCCGACATAGCGTCGCGCTTGCGTGTCGCATAAATAATTGAACTCCAACACAGCAAGAAACCAATGAGCCACATGATATAGAGCACGATGAGATCAATCCACACGGCTACAGGTGCAAGAATGTGGAGCACAAACAGAGCAAACCAGTTAGCCGCTGCAAATCCCTCCCACCAATAACTCGTAAACGCTTTATTGAAACGAGCAATTTCAAGCACCGCTAGGCCCACAATGAGTGACCATTTAAATACAAATGCTGGAGAGAAAATAATTTCTCCCTCGCCAGCACTGAGGTGCATAAATGTAATAATCGCGCCTGATGCGATCATACACAGAAGACCCAATTGCAGTACTTTATGTACAACGCGACCAAATTGTTCTTCTTTTGCTTCTATTATCCTGTCGTGCGTTGCGATCGCATATACGATAAGGATGACTGTCTGGGCTCCCACACCAAGCACCACGCCCAACTGTTGAACGCCATAAAGCACGAGGGTAAAAACCTCTGCCGAAAAGGACATAGCTCTAGTATATCGAGAATTCTGTTATTGCTGTACCCAGATGTTCACTGATCTTTGAGATATAGTAGTGCCCGAACTATTGATACTTGTAAACGTTATTGTGTACGGGCCCTCACCGCGCCAGCGCCAGCCCGAAACATCAACAATTGATTCTTTGTGCGGATAATCTGTTTGAGAATCAAACATCTCGTTTCTCACGCCGCCATCGACACTCCAGAACATACGATATTGAGTTATATCAAGGCCATCAATATTTGCTTTAAACGGTTGGATACCTGAGACGCCTGCATTATTCGATGGCCACCATATATTTGTTGTAAATGTGCCGCTCGGAGGATTCTGTGGTGGTGGGTTGTTTGGCGGTGGCGCGGTACTTCCTACAGAAATTCTTGCGGCCTCATTATTCCAATGTAAATTCTGAGTCCAGTTACTGTTAAAAACCCCGACAGTTACGCGATATCGACCCGGTACCCCAGCAGTCCAACTTGTGCTGATTTCTTTAGTTTGATTACTACCGATAGACTGACTTTCAAAAAATTTCTGAAATACTTTCGTGTTGGCTTCATTGTAGACTTCAATGTCTATAATTGTATTTGAAAGCGCACCGCCAGTGTTGCGCACAGATGCAGCGATCGAGACGCTACTCCCCTGCGCTGGATTTCCCGGATTTACTGATGCCGATGAGGAAAGCACGGCAGGAGACGATGGGGGCGAAGGCTGTGAAGGCGGTGCAGCATTTGTAAACCACCGTTTCATAACATTTTGCGCGGCTTTGTTTTGCGGCGTATAGCTCGTCGAACCCGGACCACCAGCGTTCGGGTTAACTTCCCAATGCCACCAGAATACTCCGTGCACATAGGGATAGTCATTCCAGTAACCAAGCAAGGCATCGTAATCGTTTGCCTGCTCCACCTCGTCCGCGCCACCGCCGCGATCCCAATTCCACGGGTCATGACGAGCGTTTGTCACACTGCGATAGCCGATTTCAGTAAATAGAATTGGTTTCCCCACACTTTGCGCGAATTGCTGCAAATCATTTTTATTCCAGTAGTCCCAGGCGCCCTTGAGCGAATCAACGGAATTGTTTTGCGTATTGAGACCGACATATGGCGAGAGCCCTGCGTAATCGAGCGATGACCAAAATCCGATGTAGCGTTTTTCATTTTCAAACTGACTATCGTTATTATTAGAGGAATTTGCACCATACGTAAGCTTGCCACTATAGACGTTGCGCACTGAAGCAATGAGATTGCGCCAGCGGTCTGTATTCGTTGAATTCATTTGCGAAGACGCCATCGATACAAGCTCAGTTCCAAGGACCATCATTTCAACACCGTTGCTCTGCGCGAGCCGTGCGAGAGAAAGAACATAGTTACCATAATTTCTAAACCAGCCTGCTCGATCGGAGGGGTTAATATACGCGCGCCATTCGCCGCTGTAGGGTTCGACATGCACTTTGATGGCAACATTGAGTCCCAGAGAGTGCGCAAATGTTATGGCGCTTACAAGCGCAGCATCAGTGGGTGTGTTCCAGCCGGGGGCAATATCGATTGAATGCGTATTGGATTGGTAATATGGCACGACAAACGCAACAAAATTTGCCCCAGTGGCATCAAGATTGCGAAGCGACGCTTTGAGATCTTCTGAAGCAAGATCGGTCTGAGACGTAGGGACTATTGCAACGCCTTGCTGCCAATCAGAAACGCTCGCACGTGCCAACGCACTAAAAGAGAAAAACAGCGAATACACGCACAAAAAGGCCACGCTTGCCACGATGATGCGCCATGCTGTGGATCGCCTGGTCATGCATCTATTGGAACGCAACGTCACTGAATGAAAGATGAGGGTATGAGAAAACAAGCGTTAAATGTCTTGACAAAGTGAGCGTTTTTTACATAATGTTGCGAGACAAGTTCTTATGGGAGGCCAGCATGTTGCAAAAAATACTGCAATTGATCGCGTATCATCTGCGAAGCGATAAGAATGTCTCTCTGCGATTTCTTGAAAAAATTCCGGTATTTGGCACGCAAAGTGCGCATCTAGCGCGCGCCAGATACTCTCTACAGGCGCTACTGCGAGAACAACTTGCTATAGATGTCATGTCAACCGCTTATGAGGAGCTTTACGGCGGTATCGCAGAAAATAAAGTGTCGCCGGGCGCGCTTTTGGCATACGAACTATGCGAAAACGCCGTCGGCGATGCTATTTGTAGAGAACTTGAGGATATGTGTGAGTCATATCTCGCTGATATGCGAGGCTTACTCTTGAGACAAAAGCACGGCGAAAAAGGAATATTGCGAACCGACGGAAGTGCAAATATCTTTTTCATTCGCAATGTCTTTAAATCGCTAGACATTGTTAGGCTAGTGTGGAGTCAGGCAGGATGGAAAATCACCGCTCATTCTATTGGTACTCTCTTGCCGAGAGACACTGTCATCTTCGCCCGTAATCATGCCTCCAGTCCCCCGTAGGGCTGGAGGTTTTCATTTGACCGAAATTCATTGCGAGTTCATAGTTGAGTTGGGGGTTATTAGACATAGGAGAAGTCAATGAAGCGTCTATTGCCGGCAGTGATCGGCGCGGGAGCTGCGGTCGTTGGAGCCGCAATAATTATCAATACGAATCCATCTACACTCGAGGAGAAACCAAAGCCACCGCCCGAAACCGTTGACCAGATGATCGCACGGCTGCTTCCATGGGTTGCAAAGACTACGAAGTTGAGCATGGAAAACGTTGCCGTGAAATTCGTTTTAGAATCGCAGAAGAAACTGAACGAGCGATACTACGGCGATACGGAGACACGCAAAAGTAAGGCGGTCGAGTCCGTAGTGTATGAAAATCGAATCTATCTTCCCGATTGGATTACACCGGGCAGAGACGACACGATCGTTATCGTAGCGCTCACGCACGTGCTCCAATGGGCTAATAGAAACAAGATCATATTCATAAGTGACAAAGCTCGAAAGAAGCATGCACTTCTCACTGGAGCTCGGTACTATGCCCAGAGCCGCTAGATTTTTTGAAAATGCTCACGGCAAGGCAACACTTTTTACTTAAAGGCTATTCCGGATCGGAAGACGCCTTTTTGTTTCATCTCAAGCGAGCGTTTATTTTAGAAGTGCTCTTTTAATTTGCTCGTAAAGCTCGTCTCGCGTCCCGTTGTTGGTAAGCGTTACATCCGCCATCGCGATAACACCAGAGATATTTTGTTTTGTTGGATCAATGTTAGAAAATTCTCGTTTCTCGTCTTCTACAAATTTTTCAAATGATACTTTGTCAGTTTCGGAAGCGCGCTGTGCGACTCTCTCGTACCGCTTATGTATGTCCGCATCGACCGCCCATATTTTCGCACCGTGGGATTTCAGATACAGAGCCTCACCAATTGTTCGGATAGATTCTATGGCTGCGTCTGCGCCATCAGCCAGAGCAACATCAAGAATCTGCTGAGACACATATCCCGGCCCATGCTGCGCTCGTAAGTCATTTGCAACGTCTGTTAAGGTATCGCGATTCAGAGGGAGACCGCGTCTTTCAACTTCTTTCGCCAAAAATTTTCGTACTGAATAGTGTCTAAAGTTAAGTTCTTTCGTCAAGAAATCTACAACCGTACCCTTCCCCGCTCCTAATGTCCCGGTAATTCCGATAATCATTAATGCAATTGTACAAGAAAAAAGCCTCGCAGGTGCGAGGCCAGTGAACGCCGAGAAAAGTTCAAAACGGTATGGCGAGAAAACGGAATGCGCCCGACCATCCTCCTTCTTTGTGATCTCTTCGAAATCTTGCAAACGGAAAAGGGGCCGCGCCATACAGCCGTCGCCGAACTGGCTCATCACGCCAAGCGTCCAGTGAATGAAGGCTCAAGGCCGAATATATATTTCCCTTATTATAATGCGCAGTGCCAAGTGCGACGACTGTATCCTCGAGCTGAACGTCTGGATACGTTTCTCCAAACGCCAGTAGCTCTTCGAGATTCGCTGGTCGCCGTCTAAGCTTTTTCATCGCGGCTATGATTTGAGGAGTGGTCGCTCCGTGTCCCAGCATAAGCAATGCAGCTTTGTACTCGTGCTTGCCTTCCCCTTGGATGGAGAAAAGTGAAATACTTTCGTCGTCGACCGCGTCGTACTTTCCCGCTGCAATCA
>DASPJS010000045.1:0-20122 GCA_035628495.1 Minisyncoccota bacterium | reverse complement strand
GAGTAGCTCCAAATCCCCTGCGCCGCGGTGAGAATCATGGTAGAGAAAGACAAGCTCGCGCGAGATTCGCTTGAGATCGTCTTTTGAATAGTGGCTGCTTGATTTCGATAACAGATCGCGTACTTTCCAGTGCAGCAACCCCGCGACTGCTTCAGGCTTCTCCCCCGCTCGTAGTGCCTGCACAAGTGCGATCCACAACTTTTTGCGGTCTCGTGCAGCGAACGCAAACGTTAACCCAAACGGATCAAATTTGTACTCCTTTGTTTCTTTTTTACCAAGTTCAATCTCCGCTCCCGCTTTTGTCAGTATTTCAGTTTCTCGCTTGAGAAGTTTCTCTTCTTCAAAAATAAACGTATGGACCGACTTCACTAAAGTCTTCGCAAGCGCTAAAAACTCTTCTGCTCGCTCACCCTGAAGTGCGCCGCGGAATACAAACGTCTTTGCGCCGCCAAAAAGCGCCGGTGTCGATGCCAAAATTTCAATATCTTCAATCGTTGCCGATTCCCATTTAATTTCCTCTGCTTGTGCGGAATGCCTTGTCCTGCCGACAATTACGTTAAGCATATGTATTTATCTTAACGTCACGGAGCAAAATAAATTTGAAGGAGACTTCTCGAAGCACGACGGTGCGAGATAGAGCAAATTTCGAGCACGAAATTATGCGGTCTCCTGAAAATTGTATTTTGCGAAGTTTCATAAATTGAGCTTTTCCATTTCACCCCAATTCTTACCAACTTTTCCTTCTACAAGAAACGGGATTCCGAGGCGTTCTTTTTCAGGAACAACATTCTCCATGATTTCTTTTATCCGAGGTGCAAGCGCGTCTACTCTACCCTCTTCAATTTCAAATAGGAGTTCGTCGTGTACTTGGAGAAGCAGATGCGCGCCATTGTATGCATTTTGCTCCTTGAAGTATTCAGTAATCTTTATCATCGCAAGTTTTACAATATCTGCCTGCGTCCCTTGAATAGGTGCATTCACCGCCATGCGCTCGGCAGCAGCGCGAATGAATGGAATGGGAGACTTAATGCCGTCGAAATATCTGCGGCGACCAAAATGCGTCTTGGTGTAGCCGTGCTTCATCGCATACGCTTTGACCGCATCAATATACGCAGCAAGTCGAGGAAACGCTTCGAAATACTGGTTGTAAAATTCCTGCGCTTCTTTGCGCGATGTGCCGATCGTATCTTTAAGCGCATTCACACCCATACCGTAGAGAATCCCGAAGTTAATAACTTTTGCTCGACGGCGCTGCTCATACACCACATCCTCTGCCCGCACATTAAATACGCGCGAAGCAACTTCCGTGTGTGCGTCTCTCCCCTTCTTAAAAATCTCGAGAAGTCCAGGGTCGCCGGAGAGCCACGCCGCAATTCGCAGTTCAATCTGCGAATAATCGAAGGAGACAATTCTGTATCCTTTCTCCGCAACGAATGCGTGGCGAATCGCACGACCAAGTTCTGTTTTGATCGGAATATTCTGAAGTCCCGGGTCTTTTGTCGCGAGACGTCCCGTTGCACTCCCGGTTTGAATAAAGTGCGTGTGCACCCGGTTTTTGTCATCAAGGAGCGTCGGAATGTTATCGATGTAGGTTGAAAGAAGTTTTTGAAGCTCGCGATGTGCCAAAATGTCAGGAATTATCGGATGAAGTTCGCGCATCTTCTCAAGCTCTGATTCTCGCGTCGTGCGCGCACCCGTTGGCGTTTTCTTTTGGTTTTTGACAGTGAGCCCCAATTTATCAAAGAGAACTTCGCCAAGCTGCTTGGGCGAATTGATATTAAATTCCGCTCCCGCGTGCTTGAATATACGCTTTGCCATTTTGTCGAGCTCGCGATGATAGTCTTTTGAAAGTTCTGCCAGATATTTTTTATCGATGCACACCCCCTTCTCCTCCATATGCCGAAGTATTGGAATAAGCGGCAGTTCAATGTGCTCCCATACAAACTCAAGTTCTTTTTCTTTGATCTCAGAGAGGATCGTTTGCTTTGCCTTTTCAAATTTCCTTGATCTGCCAGCTCGATAGATATCTTCCATCGTTGGCTCAGTCACGTTTGAATTGAGAAGCCACACAGCAACTGCCATTTTTCGAAACTCTTCATACGGTACTTGTTCATCTTCAAAGAGCTCATCACCTGGAATGCGCGGCTCGTGTACGTTGTTCTCATCAAGTTCTGCAACCAATTTGCGCACTCGCGGCACAAGCGAACGAAATTCAAATCGCGAGAGGATGTCTTCAACAAGGCGCGGCTGTATGCTTTCTTTCCAAGATTTTTCCGGCAGAGAAAAATCTATCGGCGCATCGCGCCTTATAACCGCCAGCGCTTTGCTGAACTCTGCTTCTTCTTTGCCTTTCTCGATTTTCTCGAGTGTCGCACCTTTAATACCTGCCTCCTCGATTTTTTTAGGACTCTTTTTGAGAGTTTTATAAATGTCTTCAACCGATCCAAATTTTGAAACGAGTATCGTCGCTGTCTTTTCTCCAATGCCACGAATACCCGGGATATTGTCAGACGGATCACCGCGCAACCCTTTGTAATCAGGAATATGCTCAGGGCCAAACCCGTAGCGCTCTTTCACCCGATCTTCGTCGTAAAGGATTGTGTCGGAAAGCCCTTTCTTAAGGGTAAACACTTGCACGCGCTTATCATCGACAAGCTGGAGTGTGTCCATATCGCCCGAGGCAATAATGATATCGATGCCATTTTTCTTTTTCAGTTTCTCAACGATAGTGCCAATAACATCATCCGCTTCAAACCCTTCCATCTCGTAGCGCGATACACCAAACGCATCTAGTACTTCGCGAGATGTCTTGAGCTGAGAGATGAGCGCGTCATCTGCTTTCACACGGTGCGCTTTGTAATTCTCGTACGCAACATGACGGTGCGTAGGCTTCGGAAGATCAAACGTTGCAGCTATGTAATCAGGCTCGAGCTCTGAGGCAATGCGCACGAGCATAGTTACGAGCCCATAGAGTGCGCCCGTGGGTTCGCCTTTGCTTGACGCAAAATCTGGAAGCGCGTGGTAGGCGCGATGGAGAATCGCGTGCGTATCAAGAATAACCAATCTTTTTTGCGCCTTACTCATGTAGTTGTAATATACCGCTCGCCGGGCGATGCGCCATCGGATGAAAACTTAAGCACGATATCAGGTTTTGGAAGTGCTCCCTCTACTCGCTCTGGCCACTCAATACAAACAAGCGCTTTCGGGTTACTCAGAAACGTCTCGGGTTTAAGTGCGCTGAATTCTTGCACGCTATTTAAGCGATATGCATCTATATGTATAAGCGTTGTGAAGTGATCGTGCGACAGTGGATAAGATTTCATAAGTACGTACGTGGGGCTTTGTACCGTCTCCACTACGCCCAACTCTTTTGCAAGCACCTGAACAAACGTGGTCTTCCCCGCTCCCAAATCACCGGCGAGCGCAATAATCGTTGCTCTATCTTCTCTTCCACAAAGGCCTGAAATAACGCTTTTCACGAATGCGTCGAGGTTTTTGAGCTCAATTTTCTCCATGCTGCGTAGTGTACAATATACCTACTATGGTGGTCTTTGCTGATGCTGAAGAGCAAAAGCGTATAGATTTTTTAAGAAAGCGCGAGGAAGAAGAGCTCGCACAGATGCTTTCGCGCAAATACGGCGTTGAATACGTCGATCTTTCGCTTGTTGCGGTTAACACCGACGCGCTGCGCCTCCTCTCCGAAGCCGAAGCAAAAAACGCCGAAGTTGCTGTGTTTGGTCGTGTTGGAAAAAGAATCAGCATGGCGGCACGTGCACCTGAAAACCCGAAAGTCAAAGCACTCACAATGAAACTTGAGGAGCTTGGATATGAAGTGACAATCTACATGGCTTCACAAGAAAGTCTCAAGCGGGCGTTCGCTCGCTACGCAGATCTCTCCTATGCCACCGAAACAAAAGCAGGGGTGTTTGAACTTTCAACTGAGGAGCTCGAAGAGCTCATTGCAAAAGTTACTGACCTTTCAGACATCGCTGCACATGTAAAAGAAGCGATCGAGCTCAAACGTGCCTACCGGACGACGAGGATCTTAGAAGTTATTCTTGCAGGCGGACTTTCAACAAACGCCTCCGACATCCACTTTGAACCAGAAGAAGCGCAAGTACGTCTGCGCTATCGCATAGATGGCGTCTTAGTCGATGTGCTTACGTTTGATAACGAGACGTACAAACAAATTCTCTCGCGGCTTAAACTCCTCTCAGGACTAAAGCTCAACATTATGGACGAGGCGCAAGATGGACGATTTTCAATAAAAGTTAGAGGGGACGAAATTGAACTGCGCACCTCGATACTCCCCGGTAATTATTCGGAGACCTTGGTGCTGCGTATTCTTAACCCGAAAGCTATCGGAGTGCCGCTTGAGGAGCTGGGGCTCGAGGAAGCATTACGTTTGAGAATTGAGAAAGAAATTGAAAAGCCGAACGGCATGATTCTCACAACCGGCCCTACTGGGTCAGGAAAGACAACAACGCTCTACGCGTTTTTGCGTAAAGTGAACAAACCGCAGACAAAAATCATCACTATCGAAGATCCAGTAGAGTACCACCTTCCAGGCATTGTCCAGACTCAGGTAGATAAGAAGAATTACAGTTTTGCGTCAGGCCTGCGCTCAGCGCTGCGCCAAGACCCAGACATTATCATGATCGGTGAGATTAGAGACGAAGAAGTTGCAGAAACGGCGATTAATGCGGCGCTCACCGGGCACCTCGTCTTTTCGACGCTTCACACTAACGACGCCGCCGGCTCATTCCCCCGCCTCATTGATCTTGGCGTTGATGAGAAAGTCCTATCCTCTTCAATAAACGTGGCAATGGCACAACGCCTTATCAGGAAGTTGTGCAACGCGTGCAAAAAAGCACGCAGCGCAACCCCAGAAGAGCAAAAAATTATAGACAACGTGCTAAAAAATCTGTCTAACAAGCAACTTGTGCCTGCACAGACAAGTACTCTTTATGACGCGGCGCCAGAAGGCTGCAAAGAGTGCCACGGGCGTGGCTTTAAAGGCAGAATTGGCATATATGAAGCCATTTTTATGGACGCAGCTATTGAAGAAATTCTCAGAGTAAAGCCTAGTGAGCGGGAAATCGCTAATGCCGCCCTACAGCAAGGTATTCCGACCATGCAGCAAGACGGGGTACTCAAAGTGCTCAGAGGCATTACGTCGCTTGAAGAGCTCGGTCGAGTAGTTGATTTGGATCTGCTAAATTGAAAAAGAGCCTCGTCAACATTGCGAGGCCAAAATGCTAAAGTAGAGTGAGTGAAGCATCGATGACGCTGCCGATTCATGGCAGGTCGGGACCGTACATCTCCAAGCAACAACCATTTCGAACGTATCGAAAAGTGGAGCTTCACGCTGAGGAGCACCCCCGCATACTTCCCCGAAGGGAGTAGCCAGAGTGTCCTTGTATGAATTCCAAAACCTGAGTCAGGTCGTATTGCTTGGAGGTGTATGCTCCCGACAAATAAATGTATGAAAAAAACTTCCCCCAAAGGAAGTTCAGCTATTTGCAGCCTATCATACTATTAAGCCTATGTCAAGAAAGACCCCGAAATCACAAAATGAGGACCTCTCTACTACCGAGGAAACACCCGAAATAAAAAACGGCGACTTTCTCGATGCTACGCTGCGACCCGCTACATGGGACGAGTACGTGGGCCAGGCAAGTATAAAAAATAATCTTCACATTCTCCTTTCGGCTGCACGCGAACGCGGCAATCCGCCTGAACATATTCTTTTCTATGGTCCCCCGGGTCTCGGTAAGACGACGCTCGCGCATCTCATCGCAAAAGAACTGAATGCGTCACTGCGCGCAACATCAGGCCCTGCGATTGAGCGCGTCGGGGATTTGGCTGCGCTTCTTACTAACCTTTCACCTGGTGACATCCTATTTATCGATGAAATTCATCGTCTCTCACGCTCAATAGAAGAAGTCCTCTATCCTGCGATGGAATCGGGAGTTCTCAACATTATTATTGGCAAAGGTCCATCCGCACGAACACTTGAGCTTCCCCTTCCTCCATTTACGCTTATTGCCGCAACCACACGAGTCGCCGACCTCTCCGCACCTCTGCGCTCGCGATTCTCGGGCGGCGTGTTTCGTCTTGAGTTTTATTCTGAAGATGACATTGCAAATATCGTAAAGCGCTCAGCAAAAATCCTTGGCGTGAAAGTTGATCACAGCGGTGTGCGTGAAATTGCAAAGCGAAGCCGTGCAACACCACGAACCGCCAACTATCTTCTCAAGCGCGCACGCGACTACGCACAGCTCAAGCGCGCAGATCTCACATCAGACGCAGTCTCACAAGCGCTCGACATGCTTGAAGTTGATACGCTTGGTCTCACGCCACTAGATAGGAAACTGCTCAGGGTACTTATTGAACGATTTAATGGCGGGCCTGCGGGCGTAAATGCGCTTGCGGCGGCGCTGTCTGAAGAACCTGCAACAATTTCAGAAGTGCACGAACCATTTCTTCTCCAACTTGGACTCATAGAGCGCACTCCCCGCGGCCGCGTTGCCACCAAGGCAGCATACGAACATTTAGGGCTTGAAGTGCCGTTCAATTTGAATCAGAAGCTATTATAAAAAAATCCGGCACAATTGTGCCGGAGCTAAACGCCTCGCCCTACCTTAACCGTTGTTCACCCGCGCTCCCGATGATTGGATTGCATTGATTAAGTACTTTGCAAGATCAATACTCATTCCAACTGCAATATAGATGAGTGGAGCGAGGACTGCGAGCGCTAGAAGATCCCAGTTATCCGTCCAGTGCCAGAGTTCTCCATGATTGCTTATGGGTCCCCTAACTAATCCGTACAGATATGCACCTGGGATAGCTGAAAGAAAAGCAAATTCCATGTGGTCGTTATTATGAGGATTGCCGACTGAGGTAAGCAGCCAGACAAGTCCAAAGTGATAAAGGTCACTCGATGCAACGAATATAAATGTAACGAATCCAACCATACACAGAAGCACGGGTATCACGAGGAAAATCGCTGCGAGTATAAATTCTCCAAGTTCGAACATTATTCGTGCTCGAAGCGGATACTCGAACGCTCTAGTCGTATCAGTTGATTCTCCAGCCGCAAGATTATAGATTCCATCCCCTGCATGAACAGCTATATATGTGCAAAGCACACATAGAGCGATAAGCAGAATTCTTTTTTTCACTGACATTGTGCCACCTCCAGGAAGCAGATTTTGGAACAAAACTATTGACACACTACTATTTATTTTATGAACGTCATGTGAGCTAATTTGAGTACTTCTTCTAAATACGCTAAAGTTTGTAAAATCGATGCTGTACAAGGCGTGAGCGAGGAGCAAACCGAGCAATAGTGTGAACGTATTGCGAGAGAGCACCGGAGCTCACAACGCAGTAGAGCGCGATTTTAAAAACTTTACATATGGCAGGACACAGCAAATGGGCTAAGCTCAAACACAAAAAAGCAATTACCGACGCGCGCAAAAGCAAAGTATTCTCAAAACTCTTACGCTTTATTTCTGTCGAAGCAAAAAAAGCGAAGGGGGATCGCTCGTCTCCGGGACTGCGCACTGCAGTAGATAAGGCGCGTGCTGCAAACGTACCGTCGGAAAATATCGATCGCGCAATTGACCGAGCGTCAGGCGAGAGCGGAGAGCTTGAACCGGTTTCATACGAAGCATACGGCCCGGGGGGCGTTGCGTTGGTCATTGAAGGCTACACTGATTCCCGCAACCGAACCGCGCAAGAAATTAAGCATCTGCTTTCGACGCATGGAGTGGCGCTCGCGCAACCTGGCGCTGCAAGTTGGGCATTTCAAAGAGTCGAAGGAAAGCTTGAACCTACGACTACTGTAGAAATAAATGATGAGGACGGGGAAAAACTTGTACAACTAGTGGACGAGCTTGAAGAACACGATGACATCAACGAAGTCTACACGAACGCTGCATAAAGTCCTCGCCTTTGATCCTGGCTACGAGCGGCTCGGCGCTGCAGTCATAGAAAAAAATGGTAAAGAAAGATTATTGTATTCTGATTGTATTCGCACAAGCGCGACTGTTCCCTTCGCACAGCGCCTCTCAATACTAGGAAAAGAAGTCGAGAAGCTTATAAAGAAATTTAAACCAGACGCGGTAGCACTCGAAGAGGTCTATTTTGAAAAAAACGCTAAAACGGCGATGCAGATAGCCGAAGTACGTGGCATGCTCACCTATATCGCAGCCTCGCACAATATTTCCATCAGTCATTTCACTCCTCTACAAGTAAAGGTTGCAATTACTGGATATGGAAAGAGCGACAAGAAGGCCGTTGAGCACATGGTGACACGATTATTGCCGCTTCCACCACGAAAAAGACTTGACGACGAACTCGACGCTATCGCTGTAGGCCTGACATATATGGCTGCTTCACGATATCCACACCGCTAAGAGTGTATATGAGTTGCAAATAGATTTAGGTTTGATAAAAACTGGCTATTGGGATTTAAACCCATTATGAGGCTAAAAAAACACTTATGCGCGACGAGTTTGAAATAGAGGAGTTCCTGATGGAGGAAGAGGTAGACGAGGACGAACTAGAAGAAGAGCTTCTGGAAGACGAAGAGGAGCTCGAGTCTGACGATGATGACGAAGAAGAATCGACAGATGATGACGAAGAAGAGTAAAAAGTAATAACCCGCTTCGGCGGGTTTTTACTTTACTGTAACTTTTACAAAACGGTGCTTGCCGATTTTAAGGTTTCCATTTTCAAGCTCGCTATCGACACTTGAGATTTTTTCTCCATCAACAACCTCAATAGCTCCCGCATCAACGAGTCGTCGCAATGCAGACATGGAAAGCTGAAGCTCACCCGCAATATCGCGCAACTTGGCACCATGCGCCACCGTAATTTCGCGTGCATCTTCGGGTGTCATAAATCCAGCCGCTGCCTTATCTGCCGCTTCTTTTCCGTGATAGAGCGCGACGATTTCTTTTGCGAGACGCGACTTAGCATCCTTGGGATGCTGAGAGAGAATTTGTTCTACTTCAGGAAGCGGTATTTCAGTCGCTGCTTCAAAATAAATCTTTACGAGCTCGTCCTTAACGGACATGATTTTTCCATACATCTCACTCGGCGAATCTTCGAGATATACAGCGTTGTCGTACGTTTTACTCATTTTTCGCCCATCAGTACCTTCAATAAGTTTTGTCGTCAGCACAAATTTGTCGCGCTTAGTAAATACCTTTTGAAGCTGTCTGCCCGCAAGCATATTGAATTCTTGATCGGATCCTCCAATCTCTACATCAACATCAAGCACGACCGAGTCATACCCCACCATTAGTGGATACAAAAATTCGTGGAGCCCTACCGGCTTGCCATCTTTGAGACGACGCTCAAACATGTCACGCTCTATCATTTGTCCAACGGTAAAATTACTTGCGAGTTTTACAATTTCTTCAAAATTTAATTTTGAGAGCCATTCATCGTTGTAGCGAATCTGAATTTTCGAAAAATCAAGAATTTTCTGCGCTTGTCGTTTGTACGTTTGAAAATTTTCTCGCACTTGAGCTCCAGTAAGCGGTTCGCGTTGCACATCTCTCCCAGAAGGATCGCCAATCATTGCAGTGAAGCTTCCTACAAGAAAAATTACCTCGTGTCCCATATCTGCAAACGCTTTTAGTTTGCGAAGCGGTACTGAGTGGCCCAGATGTAGCTTTGCCCCCGTAGGATCGATACCGAGATAGACACGCAGCCGTTCTCCCGAGAGTAGCTTCTTGTGTGCAAGCTCTTTTGGTATAACGTTCTCAACCCCGCGCGACAGTAATGCATTAACGGCATCCTCGTCTACAACAACGTGAGGAGTTCTGGAAAATAACTTCATAAAGATAGAATCGTGGCTCGCTGGAAATTAAAGCTAACTTTTATTGGCCTCACTTCGCTAAAGTATAAGCCCATACGTGGTTTATGAAAGAACTGTAGCATAACTCTATTCGTGATAAAATTGACTTATATGCAAAAGGAGCTGCGCCGAATCTGGCGCTACAGCAAGCGCCATTGGCGTTTTCTCTTCCTTGTAGGCCTCAGTGCATTCTTCGTGCTTGGCGGCGTCACTATGCTTTGGGCCGCAACACTCCAGATTCCTGACCTGGCATCCCTCGCCAACCGCAAAATTGAACAGTCGGTCAAAATTTATGACCGTACTGGTTCAGTACTTCTCTCTGACCTTAATCGAGATGTTGCGCGCACCATTGTGCCCCTACAAGAAATCTCACCGACACTAAGACAAGCGGTTATTGCAATTGAAGATCCTGAATTTTATACCCATAAAGGCATCAAGCCCACTGCCATCGCGCGCGCGATTTTTGTAAATCTTACTCAGGGAGACCTGTTGGGCCAAGGAGGCTCCACTATTACGCAACAAGTAGTGAAGGGCTCACTTCTCGTTAATGATAAGACGCTTGCGAGAAAACTTAAAGAATGGATTCTGGCGCTTAAAGTTGAGCAAGTGCTCGCCAAAGACCAGATCCTCGAGCTCTACATGAACCAGGTACCGATGGGCGGCAACATGTATGGCTTTGAAGAAGCCTCGCTTACGTTTTTTGGTAAGCACGCGATGGACGTATCTCTTCCAGAAGCAGCCTATCTTGCTGCCGTACTTCCTGCTCCCTCCCGCCTCTCTCCGTATCGTATTTCTGAAAATAGTACCCGAAACGATCGTTTGGATTCACGAAAAAATCTTGTGCTCGATAAAATGTACGAAAACGGCTATATCACTGAGATTGAGCGCGACGACGCCAAGAAAGCAGTTGTAGAATTTCTTCCAGAGCGAGAAAGTTCCATTCAAGCGCCGCACTTTGTTTTCTATGTACAGCAATACCTGGAGGAAAAATATGGCGAAGATGCACTTGAAGAAGGTGGATGGAAAGTAACTACGACACTTGATGCAGAGCTTCAGGCCCGTGCGGAAGAGGTAGTGCTTGCCGGGGCACTTGCAAATACAGAAAGATTTAACGCGACCAATGCCGCACTTGTTGCGCTTGATCCAAAAACAGGAGGCATTCTTGCAATGGTAGGCTCAAGGAATTATTTCGATACAGAAATTCCAGGAGCATACAACGTTGCTGTTTCAAGGCCAGGACGTCAACCAGGGTCAACCTTTAAACCTTTCGCATACGCACAGGCATTTATGAAAGGCTATACGCCTGACACGACACTCTTTGATGTCCGCACACAATTCTCAACTAACTGTGAGTGGAATGATTTTACCAACGGTGGCGAATGTTTCTCTCCGGTCAATTACGATAATGAATATCGTGGCCCGATTTCTTTGCGCAATTCTCTTGCACAGTCAATAAACATTACCTCTGTTAAAACCCTCTACCTCGCAGACCTTCGGGACACGCTCGAGCTCGCTAAGACTATGGGTATAACAACACTTACTGATCCAGGACGCTATGGACTCACATTAGTGCTTGGAGGTGGCGAGGTGACGCTCCTTGATATTACTAGCGCCTACGGCGTGTTTGCCACCGATGGTGTTCGGTATGAACCCACAGCGATTCTTAAAATCGAAGACGCGGAAGGAAATGTTATTGAAGACAACAGCAGGCCTTTGGGCAAGCAAGTGCTTCCTCAAAACATCGCACAAATGATCAATGATGTACTTTCAGATAATGTGGCGCGTGAGCCGTTAGGTGTTAACGCATCACTATCCTTTCCCGGCCGAGAAGTCGCGGTCAAAACTGGTACTACAAACAATTACAAAGACGCATGGACAATTGGCTATACGCCGTCATTTGTCCTTGGCATGTGGGCAGGAAATAACGACAATAGCGAGATGGAAAAACGTGTGTCGGGCTTAATTGTGGGCCCAATGTGGCACGATGTAATGGCATATGCACTTGGGAAGATACCTAACGAATCATTTAGCCGCGCAGAGTACATTCCTCCGACAAATCCAGTCCTCGCTGGACAGTGGCATATCCCCGGCTCTGACGGAAAGCCTCACGAGATACTCTATTGGGTAGATAAAAATAATCCCACGGGACCACCGCCCTCCAATCCTGAACGCGATCCACAATACTTGCGCTGGGAACTTCCAGTGCAAGCGTGGATAAATGGTGGCCAAGTGTCAGCCTCTCAACCTTCTATTCACTAAATTGAGCAGCAATGAGCGAGCGCTCATGACCAAACGTTTCGGGATCTTCTTGCGTCTTGCGTAATGAGAACTCTTCGACATTTTTTTCAATATCAGACCACGAAACAAACGCCTCAATAAATTCTGATAGTGAAAGGTAGTGATCAAAACCATCAGTATAGGTCACTACAGTATCGCCAGGCGTTAAAGCCATGGCGCCGATTTCTAAATATTTCACTGCAGCCTCTTCACCCGTTACGACACCGTATCCAATACATTCTCCTTTTTCATTGAGCCCATTTCTATATACACGGCGAATTGTTTTCTTGCGCTCAGGAGCGTTGAGAGAAAGCGAGCGGATTTCCGAAGGCAGATGCGCGTCTCTGCGTTCTTTTGGCCACGCAGGAGGCGATGTAAATTTTCTATTACCCTTGTTATCAAATACTCTAATTCCTGAATCGCACAGTGCCCACCAATAAAGCGTGTCATTTTTGATAAGCGCAAAAGCGGTAGTCGCAGCAAAAAGGTCAAAATCCCAGTAATTTATGGTTTTTTTTGTCCTGTTTTGTGACTCATTGAACCTCCGAGCTGCAGCATTCCCACGAGAAAATAGCTCCACCAACGTTGCGGCCGACAAGTTTTTATATGCTTTCTCTGCTTCTTCGATAACTGTTTCGCAAAACAGTTTTGATAGGAGGCCAGCGCCAGAAAATTTCGGATACGTGCCGTCGGAGTTTAATTCAAGCGTTACTCCATCGGCAACGATAAAAATGGGATATTTATTAGATACTAGGAGATAATCTTCTTGTGGTCTAAGCTTTTTTGATGGAAGTTCAAAGTGAGAAAATACTTGCATTCTTCATTATCCTATCATGGGAAAATGCTTAAGACAAATTTCTTCATAAAAAACCCAGACTCAAACGAGACCAGAAAGAATTTCACGCTTCCATTTTTTTGTAAATTCTCCTCCTGGACACAGAGTTTTCGAATTTATTTCGAGGTGACCTCTAATATTCTTGGGGTTCACCCATGGATATTGTTTCTTAATAAGTTCTCGGGCTCCCGAGATGGCTTTTTTGGTAGGTGACGCATTTTCAAGATCGCTATCAAAGCAAATACCGACGCTTCGACAATTAACTTCCCAATTTCCCGCTTGCCATCCAGTCTCATTATCCCCAAGTAACCGCTCGGCTGTTCCGTCCTCCCTTACAAGCCAATGGTACGAATAAAAAACCTGAGCGGAATCTCTAAAATGACCGGAAAAAATGGCTTTTCCCTCTTTTGGCAAACTTTTTTTATCGGCGAGAACAGAGTAGTAATACGCATAAATACGTATGAGTTGAATTGCATTGAGCCGCTCAAGTGTGATTCCAGGAGGATGATTGGTGTGATGAAGCACCACCGTATCTATTGGTTTTCTTTCTGCGTCCCAATTTGGACCCTCTTTTCCAAGTGCTATTTTCCCTTGGGTTAATTTTTCCTCAATAAAGCTATATATGTCCTCATGTATTGATATTGAAGTTACTGCGCTACTTTTAGCCGCAGTATCCATAAGGCTTCTGTATTCCGAAAATAGCGATGTGTACCATTTTTCGTGAAGAAGATCATTCGACCATTTTTTTTCATCAAAATACCTTGCCATTCCCTTCTATCGATTCATGGGCATCGCGAGATAGAAAAATGAATCATCCGATGCATCTTTTACCAGAAGCGGTTTCCCTGGACCATTTGAATGAAGTCGTACACTTTCTCCAGAAATAGCTTGCAGACTGTCGAGCAGATATTTGCCGTTGAAATTCATGCTTACAGAATCTCCTGAGATAGTTGCTCGTAGTGTTGAGGTTTGCTCCCCAACATCAGGGTTACGAGAAGAAAGTAAAATTGCTTTTGCTTTTGGGTCAACCACGAATGAAACTTGTGATGATTTATCGGCGAATATTGAAAGTGATTTAAGTGCTTGAGACATATCCTCTCGCAGTACTACTGCTTCTGTCGCAAATGTTTTTGGCAATATTTGTCGATAATTTGGAAAGGCGCCATCCAGAAGTCTGCTGGTGTAGTACACTGAGCCTATATGCGCTGAAATTTGATGCTCGTTGTAATATACATCAATTTCTCCATTTAATGATTCAAGTATTCTGTAGAGCTCGGCCGCGTTTCTCGCAGGAAGAAGGAGTTGGGGAACTACTCCACCTGAGCGCAACGATACTGTTTTTTCAGCGAGCCGGAAGGAATCCGTAGCAGCCGCTATAAGTTTTCCCCCTTCTGCATACAGAAGAATACTTTGAAGTTCAGGCTTAATAGCAGATGTTGAGGCACAGTACGCAACACTACGTATTAACCTCGCGAGATCTGGAGTTTTTATAGTAAAAGATGTTGAAGCGGAAACATGCGGTAAAATTGGAAAATCTTCGTGAGGCGTCGTTTTTATTGATGCAGACGCTCTTTCAGTATCAAGTTTAAGCACTCCTCCACTTATTGAGACGGTAATATTTTTTCCCCGAGTATTTCCTAAGAATCCTGCAAATGGCGCTCCTGGAACCGCTACTACCCCTTCCTCATTCACCTTCGCCGGTAGAGAAACTTCTACTCCACACTCAAGGTTGGTAGCTCTGAGTGTAACTCTGCCATTTTCCGCTGCAACAAAAATACTTCCAAGCACAGGAAGATTTGCTCGTTTTTCAATAAATCGATTTGCGAGTGATACTGCTGAGTATAGAGATTCTATTCCACAATCGAATTTCATATCCTTTATATATAATTACTATTACTACTAGTGCTGTGGAAACCGAGGATAACTTCAAAATCCCTTGGTGTAGTAAGTACAGTATGCCTATTTTTATTTTGCACAAGAGCGGGATAATATGAGAAATATCTGTGCATAAAAATATTTTTTTCTATTTTTCTCTTTTTTCTCCACATATTCATAGACAGTAATCAACACTATTTCAACATCATTCTAATTTGATGAATTTCTCCACTGAGCACACTATCAGAAAGAAGATCATGTTTGATTTTTTCACACGAGTGAATAACTGTAGTATGATCTCTTCCTCCTAATTTTTCTCCAATTGTAGGAAACGAAATGTGAAAATCTTCTCGCAAGAGATACATAATAACTTGTCTAGGACGCACTACTTCTTTTCTACGTGTTTTTTCGTAAATACTCGCTTCTTCGATGCCATAGAAATTAGCTATTGTTTTAACCACTTCTGCGACAGAAATAGCTTTTTTGGTGGCACTTCCCGCTCCACGTAGTAGAACTTTTGCATCAGCAAGGGTAATAGGTTTTCCTCGCATCTCAAATTGAATAAGAAGTGTATTGAGTGCTCCTTCTAGCTCCCGTACGTTACCTTCGATAGTTGCCGCTAAGTACTCCATGACTTCATCGGCAAGAATAAAGTTATGTTGTGCTGCTTTTGTGCGTACAATTGCGAGTCTTGATTCATGGTCAGGAGGAGTGACGGAGACAATCATTCCAGCGTTAAAGCGTGATTTAAGGCGATCCTCGAGGTTTTGAATAACATTGGGGTGCTGATCAGAGGTAAACACCAACTGCTTGTTGCCGTCGTGCAAATAGTTAAATAGATGGAAGAACTCTTCCTTTGTTTTTTCCATTTTCGCTAGGAATTGAACATCATCCATGATGAGGATGTCGTACTGTCGGTATTTTTCCTTAAACCACTGCGCTTTTCCCGATTGCACCGACGATACATAATCCATTGAAAACTTTTCAGAGGTCAGGTACTGCACTTTTCTGTCAGGCGTATTCACCCTGAAGTGGTTCCCAATCGCCTGAATCAGATGGGTTTTTCCAAGTCCTGTAGGTCCGTAAATAAGAAGTGGATTATAGGCGATGCCTGGTTTTCTAATGACTGCCTGGGCCGCCGCATGCGCGAGCTCATTAAATGGCCCGACCACAAAGGACGCAAAGGTAAAACGAGGGTTGAGATTAGTTTTTTGATGCACCGTTTCAAGGGGAAGCTCGGTGGGCGGCGCTGCGCGCACTTCTTCTATCGGCTTTTTAGAACTGCGCGATATAACGTATTCAACGGTGCGAATATTTTCTGAAAGTCGGCGCAGCGAGTGCAGGATATCTTTGTGAAATTTTGTGGAAAGCCAATCGCGCGCAAATTGCGAAGGAACTCCTAGATACGCTACTCCATCCTCTACACGTATAAGATGCGTATCTTTAAACCAGGTATTGAAATTTGGTTTCGAAATTGCAAGTTCCAGTTCAACAAGAGCATTTTCCCACAGTTCTTTCGTAGTAGTCATGGTTGGGTGCAGTACACACCAGGATACGCTCCGAGCAAGCCTGCGTCAAAAGAGCTTCTGTTGTGCACAAGTTGTGGAGAAAATGTGGATTACGGTGCTTTGACAAATGGCTTTAGTTCGCAAGCGAATTAAGGGCATACTTTTCTCTGAAAGAATTGCTGTGTGACTCGGAGCACATTCTAAATCTACAGAGATTACGAGTTTGCCACGCACTACTTCCTCGAATTTCTATTCAAAGTTGCGTTTATGAAATTGATTAAGTGCAATTCTCATGTTATAAAAGCCAGATGTCACAAACATATCGCCCTAAAAAGCGAAAACGTGCACGATCTCATGGGTTTTTGAGCCGCAAGAGATCGGCTGGGGGAAGAAAAGTGCTTATGCGCCGCCGCCGAAAAGGTCGAAAACGCGTTACGGTATAATGCTTTCTTCTTCAAAGCGTCTCAGTAGCGCAGAAGTAAAACGAGTTATGGCTCGTGGTCAAGGACGACGGGGAAAATTTCTATCGCTCAAGCTATACAAGGTTGAGGAACCGTTTCGCTGTGCTGTTGTCGTCTCAAAGAAGATTTCCGGAAGTGCAGTAGCGCGAAATGCACTGCGCCGTAGTGTCTATCAAGCTCTGGGAGCTATTTCGCTCCCACACGCAGGCCATGCGATACTATTTGTGCAATCCGTGCCACGCCAAAATTCTCAAGAAACATTTACTTCGGAAATAAAAACACTCCTCAATGTTTGAAACATTTCTCATAAAACCTCTCTATAACGCGTTTGTGTATCTGATAGGTGTTGTCCCTCAGGGCGACGTTGGACTTGCGATAATTGCGCTGACGCTTCTTATCAGAATTATCTTTTATCCTGCGTTTACCGCTTCAATCAGAACGCAGATGGGTATGCAGGCAGCCCAAGCTGAAATTGATGAAATAAACAAGAAATATAAGGATAATAGCGAGGAAAGAGCTCGCCGAACACTTGCGCTGTATAAAGAGAAAAAAATTCGACCGTTTGCGGGGCTTATAGCCCTTCTCGTTCAAATCCCTATATTTATTGCGCTTTATATCGCGCTGTTTCAAGAAGGATTACCAAACATTGCTGAGCATCTTCTCTACCCTTTCGTGAAAGTGCCAGAAATTGTCAGTATTAATTTTTTTGGCCTTCTTGATCTGACGGCTCCTAACAATATTCTTCTTTCAATTCTTGTGGGAGTCCTGCAATTTCTTGTCGCCTATCTCTCTATGGGGCGCATTAAATCATCAGTTGATTCTATGCCGAAGGAGCGTCAAGCCGCACACAAAGTGCAGTACAATATGATGCTCTATATTTTTCCAGCGGTTATGGCCGTCATTTCTTATACACTCCCTGCTGCCGTGGGTCTTTATTTCGCCGCAAGCAATCTTATTTCTATAGGTCAGGAATGGATAATACGACGGCAAATGGAGCGAAAAGCTCAGAATCCCTAGGTTTTGGGCCATTTTTTGGCAAATTTGCAAGGGCGGCTGCTCTCTAGTACCCTACAGGGTATGGAAGAGGGCGCACTCCAAAAATTTGTTTCTTCGCTACTTGATTCCCTTGGAATTGAGACAAGTGAAGTTTCCGTTACGAGTGGGCATCGCACGGTCGTTGCAGTTAATACGCAAGATTCAAAAAAATTAATTGGTCCTCACGGAGAGCATCTGCGTGCACTTAACACGATTGCGCGCCGCTTGGTTGAGGCGCGTCACGGCGAAGAGGCTGCAAATTTTCTTATCGATGTTAACGGATACTGGGAGGAAAAAATGGAAACAGTGCGCGCCAACGCTCGCATGCTGGCGCAGCGCGCTCGTCTTTTCAAACACGATGTTGAAATGAGCCCCATGAGTCCCTATGAGCGTCTAGTAGTGCACGAACTTTTCTCAAACGACCCAGAAATAAAAACGCAGTCGGAGGGCGAAGGCAAGTTTCGCCATATTGTTCTCAAATACAAAGAAAATCACTCTGCGGTATAGTAAAAATTGCGATCTGCTTCGTTGCACGCTCCGGCGCTCCCTCGCAATAGCTAATAGTATTGCTCAGTTCGCTCCTCGCGTGCGTCTCGTATCTCATCTATTTTAACTACACCCTTCCTACGGTGTAGTTGGTGTGGTAGTTGCCTGAGCTGAGAGGCGCATCGCCCACAATGAGCGGTCTCCTTTTTTAGTAAAGAGAAGATATTTTTCATCTGGAGAAACTGTTAACTCTAAAATATCAGAAAGCACTCCTCCTTCCTCTCCCCCAGGCGCTGTTATGATTTCACTTTCGCCGCTTGAAACATTAAAAAAGAATAGTGCGTCAGACATTGACGCTGCGCCCTTATACCAAAGTTCAAGATAATTGGGTGGCGTGTATTCAAGTGGCGATGCGCAATACAAGCTCGAAGCTGTTTTGGGACCCCAGATGCATTTGGGAGGCAGCGGATTAAATGAGAGCTTCACATCTTTTCCTGTTTTTACATCGCGTACATAGGAATTTACTAAGTTTCCCGAACCTATAGTTTGGTAAACGATGTATGAGAATGTTCGATCAGCAATCGCGGTAAGACCCAATGCGTACAAGAGCGGCACGACCGCTCCCGTCTGCGCATTTACTGAAAATGCAATACTTGGAATGCCGGTCGAGCTTTTCGTTTGAAGAAGCATGGTACTCGGCGATGCCCACGAGAGAAGCATTTGTGAAAGCGGTGCTGAGAAAAGTTTCTTACTTCCGGTGCTATCGGAGCGTGCAGTGTAGCCGTCAACGCCAGCAGCAGTTGCAAGGAGATACGCAGCACTTTTTCCATCAGGCGAGGCAGTAATGTCGACAATATTGTCCGGAAAAAATTGGATACGAACTGGGCGCTGTTGCGAAGATGTGGATACTGTCGCTACTGGAAAGCCAAGATACACAGTCTTAACGACGCGGTTGTCAACGTATTGAAGAATTACTGCGTTACCGTTTTCAACCCACACTGCCCCGGCGGTCCCCGGGATTGTCGTATTTGATATTGCTTTTGGAACGGTGCCCGGGCTTTCGAGCACTAGATCAAGTACATGCCCGTTTTCGGCAAGGACGTAGCGCGCAATTGTTGTTGTGGGATGCAAAGTCTGAACAAGAGTTGCGCTCGTAACTGGGCCGTCGGTCACTTTGAATACTTTTTGTTCGACTTGTGGAGTTGCGGGAGCGGTAGTATCCGCTGGTGTTTGTTCAGCCGGCACATTCACTACACGGTTATCGCCGATACCGAACCCTATTTCGTTCTCGGGAAGTGGTGCTGGCGGTGGCGTAGTGGCAAAGAGAAACCAAATTGCTGCGACGCCGGCAATAAACGTGATTCCACCAATGAGTGAATATAAAATTGTTGTCGAATTCATATGATTATTGTGCGCAAATATACATCGCGGTGTTTGGCACGTCTGTTGATACCGGCTGCATTGAGCCATTATTGCTTCTACATCGGCGACGAAAAGTGTCTATGTGATTCTTGAAGTACGCTACGGACCGATTGGTCGTGTCGAGCATTAGCACTGCTTCACCTGAGGCAGAGGTATTAATTAACGGAGCGTTTCGAGCGCCCGCTAAATATTGACCACAAGTGGAATTTGCAGGCATTGTCCTAATTATGCTTGTCCTCACTTCTAGAGGACCTGAGCCTTGTTGGCCGCTTCCGCTACCCCAATTACAAGGAGGTCCGCCCGGAGAGGGAGAATTTCCCGTGCTCCTTGAAGATGCAAGATTAGATTG
>DASPJS010000044.1:0-10017 GCA_035628495.1 Minisyncoccota bacterium | reverse complement strand
TCGCTCTACCCGGAGAGCCAAGATGATTTTTTAGCACTGCGACAATCTCTTTCGAGATTACGACTTTCCGACTCAGCACTTTCATTTGAGGAAGAATCTTCAGGGGTACTTGGGAGAGGTTTCCGCTGCGGGCTCTTAGGCATGCTGCATCTTGAAATTGTGACAGAGCGGCTCAGGCGTGAGTCGGGTCTTGCTCTTGTCGTCACAACGCCGACAATTACATATGAAGTCGAAACAAGTGATGGAGCGCGACGAACTATCTATTCGCCGTCACAATTTCCGCCATCCGGCGACATTGTAAAAGTGTGGGAGCCTATGACTGCCGCACAGATATTGCTGCCATCCGAGCAGGCAGGAACTATTACGTCACTTCTTTACGAACATGAGGCGGTCCTTGAAGCCACAGAAAATTTCTCAGAAGGACGAATGCTCTTAAAGGTCGTAATGCCGTTGCGTGAACTCATGCGCAATTTCTTCGACAAGATAAAAAGCATATCTTCAGGCTACGCATCTATATCGTATGAACTGAGAGAATTGCGCGAAGCAGACGTCGCGAGACTCGATATTCTTGTGGCGGAAGAGATGGTACCGGCGTTTACTCGCATCGTTTCAAAAGCTCGTGCGTATGAAGAGGGAAAGGCAGCGGTTGAAAAACTCTACAACGTATTGCCGCGCCAGATGTTTGCGACAAAGATTCAGGCATCTGCACTAGGTCGTATTCTCTCTTCGAAGACTTTACCCGCTATGAGCAAGAATGTTACGCAGCATATGTACGGAGGTGACAGGACCCGTAAGATGAAGCTTTGGGAAAAGCAAAAGAAAGGCAAAGCGCGCATGAAGGCGAGAGGGAGGGTAAATATTCCTGAGGATGTCTTTCTCAAAATGGTTCAACCCGACTAAGTAACCCTGAATTCCTTCGAAGAGGTGATGTGATCTAGGTAAGGATATCCACAGGCGAACTCACTTTGCCGCTTCGCATTTCCGGAGATTGCGGTACTATAAATGCACAGGGGCAAATCGAAAAGTCGATTTGGCCTTTTTTCGTTTTGGTTTTGTAGATGGAACCTTCAGATAAGAAGAGCAAAGTACGCGAGCAACATACTCGCGATGACACAAACTCCGATGATCCAAGAAAGGATCCTCTGGACTCGCTCCCGGTTCTTTCCAAATAATCCGAACATAATCTTGTAATTCAACCTTAGCATATTATGACTGAATATAAAAAGCGCGGTCCTGCCAGTTTTGCCATCGCACGTTTTTTTGCGTTGATGGTGGGTACAGTAGCGCTTTTTCTTGTATCAGTTGTTGCGGTGCGGGCAGCGTGGAGCATGTACGACACCTTTAAAGTAGCTGCAGATGCACGACTGTCCGCAGAAAATCAATTATCACTTTTGCGCGCGGATGAGAAGCGAGTTAGCGCAGCTGTTGCGTCTTTTGATACGCCGCAGGGAGTTGAAAGAGAAATACGTGAGCGATTTGGCGTAGTAAAACCTGGAGAAGGGCAAATACAAATCATTCGCGAAGAGTTTAAAACTCCGCTTGTTCCAAATAGACCGAATTTTTTTGAGCAAATCTTAGATTCTTTTATTGTGTGGTAAAATCCCGAAACGTGCATATTGCGAGATTGAAGTAGTGGTGCAGTTGGTGTGGTGAGCGGGATTAAATAGTGGTGCAGTTGATGTGGTGAGCGGGATTAGTTTAGTGGCAAAACATGTGCTTCCCAAGCATAGGACGCGAGTTCGATTCTCGCATCCCGCACTAGTATTTGCGAGAATCGAATAGGGAGAGGGTCGGGGAACGGGAGTTCCCTGTGTCGGAAGTTATTCAAAACCGAGGGTTTCGAAAGTCTGCGCATGCAGACAGGAGTGAGATTCTCGCGTCCCGCATAATTTTTGATATAATAATTTCATAGAGTGCTTCGCACTATATAGTCATCGCTCGTCAGGTATTAAAAGTAAACTTCGCTTACTTCGCTAGACTATGGATAAACACGTAACAATTTACAGCACCCCAACGTGCCACTTCTGCCACATGGCAAAGGAATTTTTTACAGAGAAAGGCGTTGCGTTTACGGATAACAATGTTGCAGCCGATGCGGCTAAGCGTACAGAAATGATACAACTTACCGGACAGCTTGGAGTTCCAGTAATTGTTATAAACGGCGACGTAATGGTAGGTTTTAGCCGCGAGCGTCTCGCAGAAAAACTTGGCATCGAAGCTTAGGTTTACACTGAGCGAGCGTAGCGAGTCGAACGTGTGCCCCCACCAAGAATCGAACTCAGATCTTTCCCTTAGGACGGGACTGCTCTATCCATTGAGCTATGGGGGCTTGAGCCAAAATTTATCACACTTGTGGTATTATTTCTCGGTGGACCCTCAGATAGAGGAGCTTAAAGAACTAGTGCGTCGCACAATTGCTGTTTCGGAGGATACAAACCGGACAGTACATAAAATGCGCAGAGACCAGTGGTGGGGCAGAGCGTTTCGCATCTTTTGGGTCCTTCTCTTCCTTGCGGTATCAGGCGCGGCGTATTATTACTATGTAGCTCCCTACCTTGAGACAGTACGTGCGGTGTATGAGCAGATACAGACGGGAGCGCAGAATACGCAGAGTTTTGGCGAGCAGTTTCAGAATTTCTTTCGCAACTTCACGCCAGGTCAACAACAATAAGCTTGGGTAGCTCAGTTGGTAGAGCATCTCCCTGAAGAGGAGGGGGTCGCCGGTTCGAGCCCGGCCCCAAGCACCACAATCCCCCGACCCCCACTAAAGACACCAAAGGTTTCTTTCGTCGCGCCTACGGCGCTCCTATCTTCCTGAAACGGGGGATTGTGTTCGCGTGTCTGACACGCGGCGAAAGCAAGCGACCTGCGTCGCTTGCGTGCCGGCTCGAAAGCCGGAGCCATGCCGCTGCGCGGCAGGCGAGGCGGGGTCGAGAGTACTTAGGAGCGCAGCGACTTAGTAACTCGTGACCGAGCCCGGCCCCAAGCACCCACTAACAAAAACTCCTCCATGTGGAGGAGTTTTTGTTTTATCTAGTTTGATCTAACCTTAAGCTTCGCCTGGCGGCCTTTATCCATCTTCGGTAGACGAATCACAAGAAGGCCGTGCTTTTCTGTAGCCTCAGCTTCTTCAATCTCTACTTCTTGTGGAAGTACGATAGTTCTTGAAAATGATCCCCAGTAGAGCTCTTGGAACATAAAATCGCCGCTTGAACCTTCGGTGTGCTGTTCACGTTTGCCGCGAATAGTGACCATGTCGCGCGTTATAGAGACATCCAAATCTTCCGGTCTTACACCTGCAATCATAGCTTTAATAACTATATGGCCAGGTGTTTGGTACACGTCGACAGAAAGCTCGCCCTCCATTGCCTCCTCAGGCAGGTCTAGTTCGCGCTCTCGCTCACTTTCGCGCTGCACTGCTGGCCTTGTTCGTCTTTCCGGTTTTTGGGATTGGGGCGGGAGAAAACCTGGACCACTTTCTAGATCATCAAAAGAGTAATCTTGCTCGGCTCCATTACTACCTGTTAACCATTCAAATAAGGATTTTTTATCTCGTGCCATAGAAAATTAATAACAAAATCAATAGTAGTTACCCGCCGGCCGCTTCACCCGTTCAGCTCCGAGCAGAACTGCGATTATACCAAGCCAGATTATAAGGAAAACCCAGAAAGTCGCTCTGCTGCCAGCTCCCAGTATAAAAAAGTTAAATAGCGTGTGCAAGGTAACAGCAAGGATAACTCCTGAAAGTGCGGCCAGCCGCCTCACGTGGGCCTTCTTGAAAAATGAAAAAGCGAGCGCAAGGCCTATCGTGGCCGAGGCAAGAGTGTGCAAAAGTGTAGCTCCGATGAAGCGCAAGTCTCCGGTGACGATAGTTTGAAGAATATCCCCTTTGTTTATTGGCCCGAGTAGGAAAAGCGCATTTTCTGCTGCAGAAAAGCCTAGAGCGACCGTAACCATGTAAATTATTGCGTCGAGGGGCTCATCAAAGACGCGGGTACGCAAAGCGACGAAGTATGCTGCGCCAAACTTGAATACTTCTTCAAGCAGTGCCCATGCAAAAAGAAGGGTGGTGCCGCTTAGGTATTGCAGAGCCGTTCGCTCAAGCGGAAGCACCAACGCAACCGTCACCATGCCCGCGAGAAAACAAAAGAAAATGTAGCGCTTAGGTTCTGGATGGAGGCGATCCTCAAACAGCCAAAACGTAAGCCACAGTAGTGCCGGAATGAGGCCGCCTAAAAACGCCACGAAAAGAGCCGGAGAGACCATGAAATAATATTACCACTCTTTAAACCGGCCACGACTCAATCATCAACAATTCTTTTTTCTCAGGCATTGAACTCCAAATTTCTTCAGTGATAAAAGGCATAAATGGATGAAGAAGTTTTAAAGTGTTAGACAAAAGCATCACAAGTAGACGTGCTCGAGACGCTTTTGCTCGTGCATCGTTACCCTTGAGAATGGGTTTACTTTCTTCAAGAATTTCTGCGGCAAGACGGTCCCATAGATAGTGATAGAGTTTTTCTGCGGCGAGATATAAACGATATTCTTGAAAGTCTTTTGTAACATCTTTAGCAAGAGTCTCGAATTCATCCCATAATTTTTTATCATTCTCGGTAAGCGTCGCTTGCAAGTCGTATGGCTGCTCTAATACAAACCGCGTAACATTCCAGAGTTTATTAGCAAAAAGTTTGTATCCTTTAACGCGTGCCTCGTCGAACTTAATATCACTTCCTGCTGCTGCGCCGACAAGTAGTGACATACGTAATGCATCCGCGCCATATTTTTCAATGACATGGATAGGGTCAATACCGTTACCAAGCGATTTACTGAATTTGCGCCCTTCTTTATCTCGCACGATACCGTGGAGGAACACTGTCTTAAAAGGAATTGAGTTGAGTAGGAATCCGCTCGCAAGTATCATCCGTGCTACCCAGAAAAAGAGAATCTCATATCCTGGCGCCATGAGGGTGTTTGGAAGATATGTCCTGAGGTCAGGTGTCTCTTTTGGCCAGCCAAGCGTAGAAAATGGCCACAGCGCTGAAGAAAACCAAGTATCAAGCGTGTCGGGGTCTTGTTCAAAAAGGATGTTGCCGCAGTTCTCACACGATTTTTCAAGGATATCAAAAGAGACTATCTCACCATTTTGAATGTGAGGTATTGCAAACGCCTCTTCATACGAAAGATTACGGATTGCCCTCAGAAGAACGCGCATGGTGCCGCCGTGGCTCACCATCACTACATTTTTATCACTATATTTCTGCAGATATTCGTTGAACGCTTTCCAGGCGCGCTTCTCAATCTCCTCGTACGTTTCTTCATCTGCAAGTGGCGAATTGTATTTCCTTTTTTCTTTCATCAGTGCAGTAAACGCCTCGTAAGGGGTTCCTTCGAAAGAGCGAAAATCCCGCTCCTGCAGCGCTTCGTCATATATAATTTCTGCCCCCGTTGCTGCGGAAATTATTTCTGAAGTTTGTTTGCAGCGTCCTAAGTTGGAACTCACAATGAGACCAATATCCTTTTTGGCAAGCGATTGCGCAACTTTCTCGACGTATTTTCTCCCTTCGGATGTCAAGGATGAATCAGAGCGTCCCTGCATCACGCCCTTTGCGTTAAGTTCAGTCTGGCCATGACGTACCAAATACCAGCGCGCTTTCACTTTTGGATTGACTCTAAGGTTTTTGCAGTTGAGGCAGTACCACACAGGAATACGATGCCCGAACCAGATTTGTCTACTTATGCACCAGTCTCGCAGATTATCGATCCAATGATAGTATATTTTTTCAAAATGCTCGGGGAGAATCTCAACTTTGCCGCTTTCAACCGTGTCGCGCATTAATTTCTTGAGCGTGATCTTTGTGCCGTCTCGCTCAAACTCTTTATTTACTGCAACGAACCATTGGCGTTTAATCTGTGGTTCGATAACGCCACCGCCGCGGCTGTTTGTAGCAACATTGTGCGTATACTTCTCATCAATCTTTTCAACCAGTCCCTTTGCTTTAAGTTTTTCAACTATTGCCGCTCGCACTTTTTTTATATGTTGACCCGCGAATTCTCCCGCAATAGGGAGAAGAATGCCTCGATCATCAATAATCTGCTCATAATCAAGCCCATGACGTTGCGCAATATCAAAGTCCACTGATGAGTGTGCAGGAGTGATGGTCATGACGCCGCTACCAAACTCCATATTGCCAGCCTCGTCTTTTATAACCGTTGCGGTTATAGGACCATTAATCCATTCAACTTCTATCTTCTGGCCATGAGTATATTCCTTATAGCGCTCGTCATTTGGATGCATGACGACGTACTTGTCACCGAATTTTGTTTCCGGTCGTACGGTGCCGATAGTGAATGGGCCGTACTTGAAATAATAAAATGGAGTAGTTTCTTCAATGTACTCAATTTCGTCATCCGAAACAGTGGTTTGAAGTTTCGGGTCCCAGTTAACGATTCGGTCGCCACGGTAAATTAGTCCAGCGTTAAACATGCGCACGAAAGCTTCTATGACCGCTTCGTAGCGTTCACCATCCATCGTATAGGCAAAGCGGCTCCAGTCGAGACTTGAACCCACTCTTCGAACTTGATTAAGAATAGTGTCTCTGCTCTCCTGCGTGAACGCTTCTATACGAGCAAGAAGTTCATCGCGGCCGATATCGTAGCGAGTCTTCTTTTCTTTTTTGTATAGTTCGTTTTCGACTTTTGCTTGAGTTGCTATTGCTGCTGAGTCAGCTCCCGGAACCCATAGCGCCTTCTTCCCACGCATGCGCTCAAAGCGCACGAACGCGTCTTGAAGTGCGTCCTCGTAAGCATGACCTAAGTGAAGAGTGCCAGTGACGTTTGGTGGAGGGAGTACCATGGAAAAGGATTCTTTCCGCTCCCCAGGCAGATTATCGGGATTAAAATAACCACTTTCTTCCCATTTTTTGTATATCTCGCCCTCTACAGCCGTATGGTCATAGGGCTTCTTGAACTTCTCTGGCATATATAGAGCGAATTCTAGCCTGCAATTGAAAGATTTCCAACGGCACGAATGTCGGCGGCTTGATTGGCTGCTAAGCCGGAGAGCGAGCGGGCGAGGGCTACTTCGGCGATCATAATTGCATTGTCGCCTGTAATAGAGAGTTCCGGGAGGCGAATGTTTACATCAGAAAATTCATTGGTGACCATAGTCTTCAGATTTTCTCGAATGTTTTTGTTCGCAGCAACACCGCCGCCGAGCACAAATGTTTTAGCCCCAGTTTCCGCTAGTGCACGCATCGTTTTTGCAACGATGACGTCAGTAACTGCATCTTCAAATTCTCTCGCGAATGCCATCTTTTGTTCCTCATCGAGCACTCCGAGGTCACGCAGGGCATACAGCGCTGCCGTTTTAAGGCCGGAGAAAGATACGTCGCAGGTATCAAAGGTCAACATTGGTCGCGGCAATTTTATCGACAAGGATAGATTTCTCTTTCGAGCTTCCTCAGCATTTTTACTAATCTCAGGACCGCCCGGATAGGGGAGACCAAGCATGCGCCCGACTTTGTCGAATGCCTCGCCCACGGCATCATCGAGTGTCTCGCCGACTATTTCGTACTCAAACCACTCACGCATGAGTACAAACTGAGTATGGCCGCCTGAGACCAGCAGCGCGAGTACTGGCAACTGAACGTCCATGATTCTTCCATTCTGTACGAGAGATGAAATGAGGTGTCCCTCCATGTGATTTACAGGTATGAGTGGAAGAGCGCGAGTTCTCGCTAATTTCTTCGCAAATTCAATCCCGGTCCACAGCGCCGGCTCCAGCCCCGGTCCTTGAGTAATTGCAAGTGCATCGACCTTCTCGTTCTCAAATTTTTTGAATAGTATTGGTAGATTTTTTTCGTGCTCACGCTTTGCGAGGTGGGGGTAGACGCCGCCGTATTCGCTGTGGAGCTGTGCTTGGGATACTAGTGCATGATCTACAATCGTAAATGCAAATCCTGTAGAAGTTTTTTCTCCCTCAACGATTGCGATTCCTGTCTCGTCACAGGACGTTTCAATTGCCAGTACGCGCATAGTACGAGTGCGCGCTAAGGGACTCGAACCCCTGGCCTACCCCACGTCAAGGGGTCGCTCTACCAACTGAGCTAAGCGCGCAATATAAGCAGTACGTTACAGTAATTTTGCGTAAACTACAATCCGCTGATCGTACGCTTTCTTTTCCTCATCCCACTCTCCAGTGCACGTGATGAGATTAAGTCTCGATGTGTCGGCACGATTAAAAAGTCTTTGAAGAGGAACATCTTCTACATCATACGTTTGTACGTCTTCAACGACAAACGTAAGCTCTTTCCCCCCCTTGGTTTCTATGTAAATTTCGTCACCGGGCTCGAGTTCCCCGATATTTTTGAACACGGCATCAAGCCCAAAACCATTATCTGCGTGTCCATTAATGACAGCAGATCCTCTTTTTCCAGGTGTTGTTCCATAGCGATACCATCCCGCCTCGCTATAGGATCGAGGCACAGCCATGTTTCCTGTTTTGCCAATGCCGACGTCAACTACTTTTGCCTCCACTTCGATTGCGGGGATTGTTATGTCAGTAGGAATATTTTGCTTAACAGGTGTTGAAACTTCGCGTACTTCTTCTGTGGAGGATGCAATAGGTTCAAGATCATCCTCATTCATGTATGTGAGGGAAGCGCTCACAAGCGTTGCAGCAAAAGTGATTATCGCTGCGATGGTGAGCAGAGTAACTACGAATATGGAGAATCGCTCCGTCATAGACGTTGAATAACGGACCCGTTGGGTCCGTTATTCCTAATTTTAAACATTAATTAAGACTGTGCCCAGCGACGGCTAAGATATGCGAGTCCTATAATTGCAATTGCTGCTGATATACCGAGCATAGCGAGGTTTGTCATTGCGTCGCCCCCAGCGCCTGTATTAGGAACTCCTGGCGTGGTGGTGGTCGTGGTTTGCGCTGATGCTATACCTGTAACTAGCCACGCAAGGGCAGTGGCGCCGCTAATTGAACCTACTTTCCTGAGTACTTTCATATGTATGTAATATTAATTGGTCTACTAAGGTTTCGACCGCATGTATTGAATCGCACTCCGACTTAAGAAATTGTGAATGACATGTGTAATGAGCCTGCAATAAATTATCTTGCAGCATACAACATCCTCCGCCACCTGAAGAATTAAAGAAGCTGGTTGCGGAGAGGGTGAGAATCTCACTGCTGAGCCGCTATTGCGACTCTTTCGAAACCCTCGGTTTCGAATAACTTCCGACACGGGGAACTCCCGTTCCCCGACCCCCTCCCAGTTCGAATCTCACGAGCGGAGAGGGTGAGATTCGAACTCACGATACCTTGCGGTATGCCGGTTTTCGAAACCGGTGCATTCGACCACTCTGCCACCTCTCCAGTGCGTTCAAAAATAGCACTTTTTGACATTTTCAGCTATAGTTCTCTCGTATGGCCCTATATGTATTCATATAGGGACTTCGCGCGAGATAAAGAAATAAATACCAGCATTTATTTTTTCTTCCTCGCCCAGGCCCTATCGTCTAACGGTTAGGACAGCGCTCTTTCAAGGCGCAAATCCGGGTTCGATTCCCGGTGGGGTCATGAATAGCAAATAGCCGGCTTTATGCCGGTATTTTGCATTCATAATTTGTCATCGGGAATCGAAAGCCAGGTCGCGCGCCATTGGTCCGAGCGCGACCGGCCGGCGACGGAGGAGAAAATTCCTATGTCGCACAGTGACAGGAATTTTCGGGGGAGGAGGATTCCCGGTGGGGTCATGATTTCAGGTAAGTTGGAACCAAAAGAAAATCCCCCTATCGCAGAGGGGGAGGAGTGTGTTGTCGCTGTATTTTTTGTACGAGTTCAAGACGGAGGTTTCGTGCGTGCGATCGCGCGATATTTACCTCGTTTACAGTTGACAGCCATCGTCTCCAGTCTAAGGTGAGGGCACACCAAAAGCGTTCCCACCGAGAAGGCTTCCAGAGAGCGATGATTTGGTCGAGTGCCGCGATGTTCTCCTGTGGATTATT
>DASPJS010000043.1:0-4490 GCA_035628495.1 Minisyncoccota bacterium | reverse complement strand
TGGCAGGTGCTATGGGGGCACTTGACGAAGCAGTCTAGATGGTGCATAATGAATGAAGTAAATCAGAGGAGAGTTCCGTGTCGGATTCAAGGCTTCACAAGCCCCGCATCTGCGGAGATCCGTAGACGGGCAAGCCCCAACCCAGTGATCCACAAGTGATCACAAACGGGAGGGGCTTTTTTATTGAATACTTACGTTTAAAACGTTGAAAAATATAGAACGTAACTATTGCCAGATTTTTTTAACATTTTGTAATCCGTTATCCACTAGTATCTTTTCTTAAGGTCTTTATACTACACAGTCTGTCCCTCGTTGCTACGAGATGACAGGGCAGAGGTCACCCTCACGGGATGGACCAACGCAATGCTCTTTCGCAGTAGCGAAGGATTCGGATGGAGAAAGAATTTGAGCCCCACAAGGCTTTGATTCTAGAGTTTCGAGGATTCTCCTCGACTAATACTCGAGGTTACTCCTTGATTGAAATACAAAACCTTTATGGCTTTGCCGCCTAATGAAGGTCTAGCATTTCAGAGCCTCGTAATGAATGTCGTCGATGCACATCGCATTTGGCCGCTCCCGAGCGCTAGGTGTCGACTAAGTCTTCACACTCATTACCGAACGATTAAGCCTAACCGCTTTCTCGATCAACTCACTCCCAAGTACTCTCCCTGGTTTTTTGCATCCGCAAGAAATCAAAGATCTCGAAGTTCTCTATCCACCCCACGGGCCCAGTCGCTTAAAAACGACTGGGCCTTATTTTTTTCAATAATTCTGGTATAATAATTTGTGTATGGGGTACCCCCGCAGCAGGCGCGGGGTCTGTTTGCGTGTCCGGGAATTTGTGTATATCTCAAAAAAGCGTTATGGAAGACCACATTCACATAAAGGGTGCGAAAACGCACAACCTTAAAAACATCGATCTTAAGATTCCCAGAAATAAGATGGTGATTTTTACAGGGCTTTCTGGATCAGGAAAGTCGTCTTTGGCGTTCGACACTATTTTTGCCGAAGGCCAGCGCCGCTACGTAGAGTCGCTCTCCGCATATGCGCGTCAATTCCTTCGCCAAATGCAAAAGCCTGATGTTGAAGAGATCACAGGCCTTTCTCCGGCCATTTCAATTGACCAAAAATCTCGCTCAAACAACCCTCGCTCAACGGTGGCGACAATAACTGAAATTTACGATTATTTGCGAGTTCTCTACGCGCGCGTTGGGAAGCCGCACTGCTCTCTTTGCGGCCGCGAGATTAAGAAATTGAGTAATGAAGAGATAATCCAGAGCATTATCGACTCGGTCACCAAAACACAGCCAAAAAAGACCAAAACAGTCATGGGCGTGAAGATGGTTGAAGATACCGTACGTATTTTCGCACCGGTTGTAGTGGGGCGAAAAGGTGAGTATTACCAGCTCCTCTACGATCTCCTCGGCAAAGGATTTGAAAAAGCAAAGATTGATGGCCAGGTGCGCAGCTTACGTCAGCAAGTGATTCTCTCTAAATACAAGAAACACGATATTGATGCGCTCGTTGACGAAATTCTTGTGACAGAATTCATCAAGAACAAAGCCGCAGCGATTGAACGACTCTCTGAAGCAGTGGAGCGCGCATTGCACGAAAGCGACGGGCTTGTGAAGATCGAGGATGCCAACGGCGAGAGACTTATTTCAGCGAAATTTATGTGTCCGTACGATGGATTCTCATTCCCCGAAGTAGAGCCGCGTCTCTTTTCATTCAATTCTCCTTATGGTGCGTGTCCCGCATGTAATGGACTTGGGACCAAGCACTTCATGGGCACTGAGCCCTGCCCAGTGTGTCACGGCACGCGTCTGCGCCCAGAAGCACTGAATGTGTTTATCGGTGACAAGAAGAATATCGTCGATATAACAGCATTCTCAATTAAAGATGCATATAATTTTTTTGAAAATTTAGACCTTACGAAAAAAGATCAGGAGATTTCAAAAACAGTCATTCGCGAAATTACGGCGCGCCTCAAATTCATGCTCGATGTTGGGCTCGACTACCTTACGCTCAATCGTCGCGCAAATACTCTCTCTGGCGGGGAAGCGCAGCGCATCCGTCTTGCGTCTCAATTGGGCTCTGGTCTCGTCGGAGCGCTGTATGTACTCGATGAGCCGACGATTGGCCTTCACCAGCGTGACAATGAGCGCCTCATATCAACACTTATCAATTTGCGCGATCTCGGCAATACCATACTCGTGGTCGAGCATGATGAGGATACTATTTATTCTGGCGACTATTTGGTTGATATTGGTCCAGGAGCAGGCGTTCATGGCGGAAAGGTGGTAGTCGAAGGATATCTCGACAAGCTTCTCACCAATAAAAAGAATGATTCAAATTCGCTCACACTAGCGTATTTGCGGGGCGAAAAAGCAATTCCTGTGCCTGAAGAGCGTCGTGAAAAAGATAAAGGATGGATAAAAATCCGTGGTGGACGCGCACACAATATTGAAAATCTCTCGGCCGATGTGCCGCTCGGACGAATGACTGTCATTACCGGTGTATCGGGTTCGGGAAAGTCGACGTTTCTCTATGATATCCTCAACGAAAATTTGCGTGCGCGATTCGATAAACGCTATCGCACCAACAAAGTATATAATGCGAGCACATTTGAAGGGGTAGAGAACCTCACGCGCGCAATTCTCATTGACCAGTCGGCTATAGGCCGGACGCCGCGCTCAAATCCGGCAACATACACCGGCGCATTTACATTTATTCGAGAATTATTTGCAGAAACAACAGAAGCTCGTGCCCATGGATGGAAGGCGAACCGGTTCTCATTCAACGTACCACAAGCGCGCGGCGGGGGACGCTGCGAGGCATGTGAAGGCAACGGCGTCATTGCCGTCGAGATGTCGTTTCTGCCGACTGTGTATGTCACCTGCGATATCTGTGGCGGTAAGCGTTTTATGAAAGAAACGCTCGAGGTGAAATATAAAAAGAAGAGCATTTACGACGTGCTAGAGATGTCAATTGAGGAGGCACTTACATTCTTCGAGGATATTCCTGCGATTTATGATCGCCTCCGTACGCTCGAAGAAGTGGGGCTCGGATATCTTAAGCTCGGACAAAGTGCGACGACACTCTCAGGCGGGGAAGCGCAGCGCGTTAAGATCTCTGCGGAGCTCTACAAACCGCATTTACAAAAAACAATTTACCTTCTCGATGAACCAACGGTTGGTCTCCACTACGAAGATGTACGCAAACTCATTGATATTCTCAATCGACTTGTCGCAGCAGGGAATACGGTACTTCTTATCGAGCACAACATGGATATTATAAAAAACGCAGATTGGGTTCTTGATTTTGGTCCTGAAGGTGGCGAGGGTGGGGGAAAACTAATTGCAAAAGGAACACCAGAAGACGTTGCAAACTCAAAGACTTCTCACACTGGCCGGTATCTCAAAAAAGTTCTTAGATGAAAAAATTTGTGCCAATAGAAAATCATGTGCGATAATTAGACTTTAGAAGTTCTCAATAGCGCGAGGGAGGCGAAATCGCATGCGCATCGCGAAAGAAGTGCCTTTGCTCTTACCTAAGCAAAGGTGGAATGGCAGGTTTTGGAATACGAGTGACATGCTTAATATACTTTGTGTTTATTACGGAGTGTCACAGCGTATATACCACTCAAGCTGGCAGTATCGTGTGCTGATTGCTGCTCATCGTGACCAGCATTCGACAAACATGCACCGCAAGGGCTACGGCCTCGATTGGAAAAGCGAGATCAAAAAAGATCTTGTTGAATATACTAGTCGGGGACGCATTCCCATGGATGCTTTGAAGTTTTCAAGTGCCCGCATTAGGGAGGCTGAGCTTAGAGTATGGAGCGACTCCTATATAGAGGAGCTCAAGCAAGCTGTGGTACCAGAGACCGCGCGTCTTATGGCAGCAGAGTGAGTTCCCAAGAAAAAATGGCCGGACGACATGTCGTCCGGCCATTACTGTTTTTCCACAAGCTCAGAAGAGAGTCGCTCCATATGATTGAGCATTCTATCCCAATCGCTTGGAGGATTGCCATGAAAACCGTTAGCGTGAGCGATGCGGTGCCAAAATTGCTCCAGCCGAGTTCTATCTCTCGCCAAACGCTTCAACTTTCTTCGATCCTGTTTTTTGAGATTCTCAATTGCTGCCCATTCGGGAATTTCGCGGGGACGGGCAGCAAGTATTGCATGCAAACGTTTATCTAAATAGCTCATGCTGCTTTCTCCTTGAAAGCATACTCGTGCAACTCCACAATAACAATTAGCATGATTATGATATACTGTCAAACGTGACCGTCGAGGAATTCAAAAAAATAGCTAAGAAAATGCCGGAGGCGCCGGGCGTGTATTACTTTTTAGGGCCCCGTAAAGAGGTGCTCTACATTGGAAAAGCAACGTCGCTAAAAGATCGCGTGCGCAGCTATTTCGCGCCGGATCTTATTGTGACGCGGGGGCCTCTTTTGGTTGAAATGATCTCCATTGCGAAAGACGTGG
>DASPJS010000042.1:0-14806 GCA_035628495.1 Minisyncoccota bacterium | reverse complement strand
GCCCATGCATCATTGCTGCCAGCATGAATTGAGATTGTGTCTTCCCCAATATCTCCTGGCTTTAGGTCAGCAAAGCTAAAGAAGAGTTGATTTGTAAGATCAGAAAGCGCCCATGTATTGTTAGGACTCGCGACCAACACGCCTGCATTATTTGTTACATAGCTTGTATTATCGATTCGAAGATCGATTTCGCCTGCTGCGAAGGTGTTCCCTGTTGACGTTTCAGTGTCAGAGAAGAATGCGCCTGTGGCACCGACAACGAGGGCGCCTGCAAACACTATTGTTCCTAGCCCTGTAATTATTCGTCGCATATTTTTATTCAATAATTTTTTATTAATAATTTTTTGCAGTTGGCCTGCCTTGTACCGGCAGGTTCGTGCGCTATCGACCACACGCTACAGAACAGAAAAAGCCGCCACTTGTCGCTTTCTCACACGACAAATGGCGGCCCTTCCACGCGGGAGCCCCACTGCAACCAAACGGAAACACTTTTCCCATGTTGTTTCCAAATTAACGAGCTGGATAATGTAGAACCCTGGATCGCCCCTACATGAACCCCTCTATGATGTCTACAGTGACGCTGAAGATTGTCTGAAGAAATCTTTTTGCCACTGCGAACGTTGTAAACTGTTCGCAGTGTATACAACAAAAAATTGATCCTAAAATTTTTTATGTGGAAAACTCTAAAAAAAATTATTCGAGAACAAAATTTTCCAACTGAAAAGTTTTAACTTGTTTGCAAAAAACAATAAGACCACCCGGATCGTGGGTGGTCTTCACTCATTATCGTGAACCTTTTCGGCCTCGATAGAATACGTTTCTACCGGCGTCTCATCGGCAGCTGACTTTTGGCGTTCAATTTCCTGCTGCTTCCAATATCCAATGACATCGCCGTTGTATGTCACCGTAATTCCAGCTTCGCCAGGAACACACATAACGCCGACTGTTTTTTCAAAGCCTGCAAAAACCTCTTTGTAGATCTTAACGCCATCAGTTTTCTTGCAGGAAACGGTGTAATTCTCCGCTTGGGCCGCTGATGTGCCCAAGACCAGTGCTAGTGCACTTACCCAGATCTTCGGCATGGCTGCCCTCCTCTTCTGTGTCTAGTTCATCACAACCGTGCCGCAATTACAAGATATTTTGATCACCCGCGCTTGATTAATAGCCAATTGTATAGTTTGATGTCATTAGGCCAGAACAAGGGAGGACCTAATGCGCGTTTCCACCATTACGCAACTACATAGAGGTCAGTTTCGACAAAAGATTCGAGACGAGCTTCACGTTAAGTTTCATGCATTAGCAAATACCTTTAAGAAAAAGAAAGGGATGCACGAGATAGCTGCGCTTTCTGCCGCACTGAAGATTTTTGCATTACTGCAGGTGCGCCGCGGAGACTCGCTACCTTCTGAGGAAGACATCGCGCTGACGAACTTCGCGCGCGACATCCGCGACCACGCGGACGAGCATACGTACACGCCTGAAGAAGCAAATGTTCTCATGCGCGATATAGCGCTCACGCTTCTCATTGCCGGCGCATCCTCATTTGAAGACGCTCTGCACATTAAGGAATCACCTTTGTATCGACAAGTCACCGGGAGACGTCATCTCGGCTGATTGCTGCGCCGCCCCATCACTACGATGCGGGCGGCGTTTTCTTGTGGCCTGGCTACCTCACTTCTAGTTCATGAAACTAATGTTTATATGGCTAGCGGACGGCAGACAGTACTTAAATGCGGGAGTAACAAATGTTGCTACAAGAGAGTGGGGTGCTTGGGATCAAAAATCTCAAGTACGGCACGAACAATCGGTCGAGCACTTACAATGCACTGGTCGATCGATACTACACTCTTTGCCTGACTTTTGATGGACAAGGTCTCGACATTGCGCGAGATTTTGAGCTGTCGTTGGGCATGTCTCTCCTATCTTGCCTTGCGCAAGACAGAAAAGATAAAAGCCCGATCTATAATGACCGACGAATTTCACTGCAAGCGAACGCGGTTATTACAAAGATTCGCCTTGAGGACTCATTGAGTCCCGAAGAAGCAAACTATGTCATACGGCAGCTTGGAAGTAGACTTATTATTCTCGGTACCGTCGACATAGAAGGCAAGGTGTTCTGCAACGAAAAAATTATACTCCCACAAGAAACTGACTAGCTACGTGCGCCGATCCTCCGGGATTGGCGCTTTACTTTTCTCATTGAAATTTCAGTAATCTATGATTACATATATTGCTGGACGGCTCGCATATGTACATTGAGGAGTATTGAATGCTACGAGAAGAAGAAAGGCACCCGCTCACTTCTGTTCAAAATAGAATATGTGAGCGGCAAAAAATCCTCGCTGAAGTTCTGTGTCACTACTACCACTTTGGAGAAACAATGGTTGGATATAATACTCTCGCGCTACGCGTTGTAGACCTATGCGCTGGCAGATTGCTTCTGCGGAAGCTTTCAGCAAGACGCGGCGATGCGTTGCCGCGTGGCATTGAGGAGGCACTATCCAAACACCTGGACGCAGCTATAAAAAAGCTCGAACGGGAGTCCACTGGACCGGACGAAACGGATTTTATGATCCTACGCTTGATCGAACAGTTCATCCGCTCTGGAACGATGGACATTATTGGGAAGCAGAACATCAACGAATCGATGAGGCACGCCCCTTCTGCTCAGGCAGCACAATAAACAAGAACTATGCGCCGGCCCTCTGGGTCGGCGTTTGTTTTATGTACAGTCCCGTTTGACTTTCTTCATATTGAGTTCATAGTTGGGTTTAGGGGAAACCAGTTCTGTCTCGTGCAGAGCTCTTTCCAAACTCAAGCCATTGGAGGCTCCGATGAGGTCGATACTACGATTCTTGTTTGTACTATGCCTACTTCAGGCTTCGACTCTCGCGCAAGCGCAAGAAAAGACCGAGGTTGATGTTGTCTTGATACTTGCCCTAGATGTTTCGGATTCCGTGAGTAAAACAAACTATGCTCAGCAGATCTCAGGATATGCTGCGGCGTTCACCGACTTTGAAGTTATACAGACAATTACAGAGGGAAACCTCGGCAAGATCGGCGTCACGCTCGTACAGTGGGCAAGTGATCATCAACAAGCGCAGTCAATTCTCTGGCACGTGATAGGTTCCGCGGATGAGTCGTATGTATTCTCGCAGCTCATTCAGGATATGCCTCGTGCTTTTTCGAAAAGGAAAGTACTCACTGATACTCAAATCTCTGGGTTGACTTCTATCACCGGCGCGCTTCGATTTTCACTCAAGTTGATGGGCAACGCTCCCCTCATCGCATCTCGATATGTCATCGATATATCGGGTGATGGTTTTGACATGTTTAATAGTGCTGGAGGAGTGAATCCGTTGTTGGATCAACAACGCAAGCTTGCGTGTGACAACGGCATAACAATAAATGGTCTCGCGATTGAGGAGGAACCTCAGGAGCACGCATCACGGCGCTCAAAACTGAATATTGAGCAATACTACAAAGACCATCTTATTTGCGGCGCAGGTGCGTTCGTAATCAAAGTAGAAGGCATGCAGAATTTTGCCAGGGCAGTTCGTCGCAAACTCTTGCTTGAACTGGTGGCATCGAATGATTAGTCACGACAGATAAGCCGCTCCAACATTTGGGGCGGCTCGTTTTATTAGTCTGCCTTCTCAAGAGCCAGGCATGTTAGCATTATTACGTGGAGCAGTTGCCTGTTTCTATTATTCTCACGATCGCAGTTCTTACTGCGTTTCTTTCTTTTATTACAGTGCTCAAATACGCAATTGCAGATGAATTTGTGCGCACGCGTCTCATTATGACGGCGTTTTTCTTTTTTATTGTCGCTACCCTTACTATCTGCTTCTGGCAATTTTTCTTCGATACACTTCCCTACACAATTCCGGCAGGGCTATTTGGCGTCCTCGTGGGGTACGTTATTGGCGTCCGCGCCGCAGAAGCTAAGCTCGCCGCGCAAGGAGCGGCATATTATGTGCGGCACCTCACCCATATTCACGTACGAGACGTCATCGAGGGAAATTGGTGGGCCGTGATTAACTTTTACTCCGTCGTAGCCGCACTTGTGCTCATCAACTTAGTGGGACTCACGACGGTGCTCCTGCATAACCTTAAACCCATGGCGCTCGCGACAAGTGCGTTTGGCGCTTTTCTCATTGGCTCCATTATTCCCTACCTTTTTCACCTATGGAATATAAGGGTACCGCTCAGAAGAAGAACAACTAAAAGAGAATAGAAAAACATTTTTCGAGCCCATCGTTTTTCGGCCTGTGCGAAAAATCCATAGATGCCAAGCACGAGCCAAAGAATGCTTGCGGTACCCATGACTGCGATATAAATGGGCCCTATATGCGCATAATATTCAAGGAGAAATACAGTAGCGGTAAATAGGAAGAGATATATGAGCGCTGCAATTTTCGCACGAAGCGTGTTTTTTGCGACCGAAAGAACCGGAATTTTCGCCGCACGATAGTCCTCGAGTCTATATATTGAGATCGCAAAAAAGTGCGGCATTTGCCAAAACATGATGAGTAGGAAAAGTAGCGCACCAGGAATATCTACTACATTAGTGACAGCGGTATACCCCACTAATGCTGGAATTGCCCCAGCGAAGCTGCCTATTTCTGTCGACCACGGAGTAACTCGCTTTGCCGGCGTGTAGAGACATACATAAATGAATAGGCCAAGTAAGGCCAAGGCGAGAGTGAGGAGGTTGATGTAAATAGCGAGGATGGCGGTACCCAGAGTTCCTAGGATACCTGCAAATACAAAGGCTTGTGCGCGTGTGACTTCTCCGCGCACAATTCCGCGACTCTTTGTGCGTATCATGAGCGCGTCGATATCGCGATCGAAATAATTATTAAGTACGCACGCGCACGCAATAATGCAGGAGAGGCCAGTGAGCACCGCAATGAATATTTGCCAAACTGGATTGCCGCTCGAGGCAAGAAAAAACCCAGCGGTCGCGTTTAGAGCATTGCCGTATATAATGCCCGGTTTAGTTAGCTCAAAGAAGAGTTTCGCTCTATTCATTGTAGGATTTGCGGAGGAATATTTTCTTCTTCAAACATGTTTGTGTGCAAATTGTGCTCCAAGTGATTCATAATCCAGAGCGACCCACCCACGAGAATTACAACTACTATCAGGGCAAAGGAAAAGGCGGCGAGATTCCATCGCGGCTTTTCTTCTTCTCCTAGATGGAGGAAATATACTATTTGAATAATGAACTGAAGAACCGCAAGGCCCACAAGGGCCGCGACAAGCATCTCTCGTGTAGGAAATTCACTTTGGGTCTGCCCATAAATCTGTGCGAGCAAAAATGCGCAGAGTGTTATTGCAACACATATCGTATAGCCGACTATATATTTGCGTGCAGCATTCATATCACCATTCCAAGAAGATACACATACGTAAAGATAAATATCCAGATGACATCAAGGAAGTGCCAGAATAGTGCGAGGCATGTGAGTTTACGAAGATTTCCTTCTGTCGTTCCTTTTGTAAGGATGTGCGCCATAAGTACGATCATCCATATTGCACCAAAAAACACGTGCGCGCCGTGTGTACCAACGAGCGTGAAGAACGCTGAGAGGAACGCACTTCTCGAGGGACCATTGCCCTCTGAAATGAGATGCGCAAACTCTGACAATTCCATCATTAGGAATGTCGCACCGAGAGCGAGCGTAACTGTGAGAGCCGCAAGCGTAAATATTTTTCTCCCCTGAAGTGCTGCAAGAAGAGCCAAGCCCACTGTAAAACTTGAGGTAAGGAGAATGATTGTTTCTTTAAATACAAACGGAACATCTACAAGTTCTGCCGGTGTGGCCCCTCCAAATGTTGCTCCGCGCAAGACCACAAACGTGGCAAAAAGAGCCGCAAACAGCACACAATCGCTCATCAAATAGATCCAGAAACCGAACGTAACGCGTCCCCGAGAAAGTGAGCGCTCCGGGGCGCTCGCCCTTGTCTTACTCACTTTCTCATGCGCGTTAGCTCCCATGTTCATGCGACTCATATAGCGTTGTGCTTGGCCTCTATATTTGCCAGTTCTTTCGCGGAAATTTTATATTCTATCTCTTCTTCAAAAGAACGGATGATGATGCTCACAACAATCGCCACAAGTGTCGCAAGTGCCAGCCACCAGATGTGCCAAATAAGTCCGAAGCCGAATAGAAAACTGTACAACGCGATATAGATTCCTGCGGGAGTGTTCTTGGGCATTTCGATATCTTCTATCTTCCCTTTTGATTCCCTGCCTTTTTGTTTATCCCACCAAAATTGGTCACGATCTTTCACAATAGGAATCGTAGCGAAATTGTAGAGCGGTGGCGGTGACGCGACTGACCACTCAAGTGTCCGGCCGTTCCATGGATCATTTCCTGCGATGCTCAGCTTTCTTTGTCTCACGCTCACGAAAATCTGGAGTGCCTGAAAAAATATTCCTAGCGCAATAACACACGCGCCGATTGCCGCCATAGTGAGGAGAGGCTGCCACTCGGGAGCAACTTGGTAGAGCCTGCGGGTCATACCCATGAGGCCAAGTATGTAGAGCGGTATAAATGCGAGTACGAAGCCAATAATCCAACTCCAGAATGCATAACGACCAAGCCGCTCATTAAGCGTAAAGCCCATGACTTTTGGAAACCAATACACGAATCCAGCAAAAAATCCGAATAGTACGCCCCCCACAATCATGTTATGAAAATGCGCGACAAGAAAAAGTGAATTGTGGAGCTGAAAATCAGCGCCAGGAATCGCCATTAGCACACCTGTCATGCCGCCCAAGATAAAAGTAGTAAGGAATCCCATGAACCAGAGCATTGGGGTTTGAAACTTGATGCGACCGCGAAACATAGTAAAGAGCCAGTTGAATACTTTGACACCTGTTGGAATCGCAATAGCCATTGTCATGATGCCGAAGAACGCGTTGACGTTTGCTCCTGCACCCATGGTAAAGAAGTGGTGCACCCAAACCACGAACGACAAAAGTACGATGAGCATGGTCGCAATGACCATCGAGGTATAGCCAAAAAGTTTTTTCTGAGAAAATACAGGGACTATTTCGGAGAAAATGCCGAATGCGGGCAAGATGAGAATATAGACTTCAGGGTGTCCCCACGCCCAGATGAGATTCACGTACATCATCGCATTCCCTCCCAAGTCTGTCGTAAAGAAATGCATCCCAAGAAGTCGATCAAGCGAGAGAAGGCCAAGTGTTACGGTGAGAATGGGAAATGCAAAGATGACAAGCATCATTGATCCTAGGGCTGTCCAGGTGAATATGGGCATTTTCATAAGTGTCATGCCAGGCGCGCGCATCTTAAGTATCGTGACAAGAAAATTTATGCCTGAAATAAGTGTGCCGACACCGGCGATTTGGAGTGCCCAAATATAGTAATCAACGCCAACGCCCGGACTATACTCGAGCCCTGAGAGGGGCGGGTATGCGAGCCACCCTGTCGCAGCAAATTCTCCAATGACAAGCGAGAGATTGATCAGAATTGCGCCTACTGCAGTGAGCCAAAAGCTTACGTTGTTGAGAAATGGAAACGCAACATCGCGCGCGCCAATTTGGAGTGGCACTACGAGGTTGAGAAGTCCAAACATAAATGGCATCGCAACAAAGAAAATCATGATGATGCCATGTGCTGTGAATATTTGCGCGTAGTGGTCAGGCGTTAGATATCCGACTTGCTCCCCCACCGCCATCGCTTGCTGCGCGCGCATCATAAGCGCGTCTGCTGCACCGCGCGCGAGCATCACGAACGAGAGCACAATGTACATGATGCCGATTTTTTTAGCATCGAGAGACGTGAGCCACTCAAACCAGAGCCACTTCCACGCTTTGAAATAAAAAAGGAGCACGACGACAAGCAGCGCTGCACCCACAACCATTAGCTGAGGAATGGTCTCGAGCGTGCCGTGAATAAATGCTTCTGATGTGAGTCGTCCAAATATCATGGATAGTGAGCGTGCATAGTATTTTCCCAGGTAGAAAATTTTGCAATAATCGAATCAAACAAATTGTCGCTTACATTTCCGTAATACGCTACGTCACGAGCAATATTTGTTTCAGCGAGGCGCTTATACGATTGTTCATCTAGAATGCCTCCTCTACTTCGTACCTCGTCCACCCACGAATCAAACTCGTTTTGTGTCGTCGCCTCTGCAATAAATTTCATGTGCGCAAACCCTTCACCGCTATAGTTTGCTGAAAGCCCACTAAACGTTCCGATTTCTTGAGCTTCCAAATTGAGTGCTGTTTTCATGCCAGTCATCGCATAAATTTGTCCACCAAGCGCAGGTATCCAAAACGAATTCATCGGCGCATCTGCCGTTATTTCAAATCGCACCGGTTGATTTACTGGCATACGTACATAATTAACAGTGGCGATTTTTTGCTCCGGATAAATAAAAAGCCATTTCCAATCGAGCGCGACGACCTCAATGACAAGCGGCGGTGCGCCATCGATAGGTTTACGAGGGTCAAGTTCATGCGTACTGCTCCACGTGAGCGCTCCCAAAATGAGTACAATCTCAAATGGAATCGCCCACCAAATGAGTTCGTCAATCTTCGCGTGTGCCCAATTTGGCTTATACACTGCTTTTTTGTTGTTCTCGCGGTAATGGCGCGCAAAGAAAAACAAGAGAATGTACACAGGCACCGCAACAATGAGCATGAAAAGTACCGCTTGGACCATGAGCCCACGCTCAGCAAGGGCTATAGTTCCCTGCGGGTTGAGAAGTAAAAGGCCTTCTAAAAAATCCATGCGTACCTAAAAACCACGAACAATGGCGGTAATAAACACGATTACACTAAGCATTACCGGAAATACAGATAACCCGACAGGAAAATTCAGTGAAATGTTCCTCATGCGTATAAACAAGAGCGCTTCAACGATGACGCAAACTCCGAGATACACTGCTATGTGCGCAGAGAGCGAAGCGGCAGTTACATCTGGAGACAAGAGCGCGAGCAGTGTGCCTGAAATTACTTGGAGTGCCGCGACAAGTGCCAGAGTAAGCGCGGTGTTTCTATACACGTGCGATTTTCCTCGCGCAATGGCGTAGAGAGCAAACAGGATTACAATGCCCGTTATTACGGCCACAGATATATGAGACGCAAGAATTAGCGCGTAGAACATTCTCTAATTATAGCTCAGTTTCAGCCCGCAAATCTGGCAAAGAAGAAGCGCCCACTGGTTGAAGCCATGGGCGCAATTCTCAAAAATTTAATTCAGTCTCTTGCTCTTCTTCGTTTATTCTTCGAAAGTCGCGTCGCCAGTTGGGCATTGGCGCTATCCAAATGCCAAAATTGAGGACGACGCGCTGCCCTTCTTTGACTTCAGTAACTTCGTGCCTGTACTTGCTGGGCTCAAATATCTTTAGGCGAGGCCAATTGACGATAAAGTGTTCGCTCAGTAATTCTCCACCCTTTTTTGGTTGGCGTAGAACATACAACATGCGCCACAGCCTACCGTGGGAAAGCGGATCTTTGTGCGCCCTCAGCACTCCGCCGACATCGTATTTGGCGATATGGAGATCTATTCTGAAAAGAAATGGCCACCCAAGCCTTACTGAATAATTCTGATATCTCAATTTTTGCCCGCAGTTCTCAACTTTCTCCCACCGAGGGTTAATCTCGAAGCTAAGAATACTGTCTCGGCGAATCAAAGTTCCGTCGCGCCACCGTACCGGTACAACCGGTAGAATCTTGATTTCCAAAGTTACCTCCTGAGTTAGTGAATCCGCTGCGTATTATGTCGCAAAAACATGAAAAAGCAATATCGGTGGACCCGACCGGATTTGAACCGGTGACCTCCTCATTGCAAATGAGGCGCTCTACCAACTAAGCTACGGGCCCGTCTGAAACACTCTACACTTTTTTATCTCAAAGAAAAAGGAGCGCCCGAGCGAGCGCTCCTTTTTGATGTCATATCTCCGAAATCGGTTTCTTCACTACGGCGCGGATGTCCGGATAGTCGCCGAAAGCTTCCGATACATCTGGATTAGAGTATCGGATCGCAGGTGGCTCAGGTCCTTTCTTCTGCCGACCCTGCTTACGCGCTTCGACTATCAAGTAACAAAATGCTAGACCTACAATAAATAGTTCCATCGAACTCTCCATGCAGTAAGAGTTGCCATGCTCTACTGTAAGTATATCACAAAACGACGAGAAAAGCAAGCGACTGTGCATAGCTTTTCTTTCGAGTATGATTTTGTCATTGCACCCTTAGCTCAGTTGGTTAGAGCGCGCCCTTCACACGGGCGAGGTCGGAAGTTCGAGCCTTCCAGGGTGCACTACCCTTTTGACAAGCGGCACCGGCACTGGTACCACAAGGTAGGACTGATTAGTTAGGGAGGAATTTCATGTCAGTCAAGTCAGTAGCTCCTAATCTCCTTGCTCACTACACAATTGAGAAGCTCAGGTCGCTAAAGCCGGGCGCGCAGTGTATCTACTACCGCGGCAATATGGCAAACGATCTGGGCAGATGCGTACCCGACAATCTAGTACGAGATTATCGAGGCGCTCCCACATGCCGAGAAACGCTCATCGCGATTCAAGCGTGGGCTCGAGTTCTTGAAGTGACCGGAAGAGTCAAACTTTTAAAACGTGAACGATTGTGTCTTTTGGACGGCACGATTGATTACGAATATGTTGCGGAAGGGATAACACGTCCCAGTAGCCGCATTATTTGATGGATCCGCTCCAGCTTAACGTTGGAGCGGAATTCTTTTATTTACGATATATTTAGCATGTTCAAAACCAAAAAACGGGATGTCGTATAACGGTATTATGTACGCTTCGGGTGCGTAAGATCCGGGTTCAATTCCCGGCATCCCGACGGGCCTGTAGTTCAGTGGTAAAACGCTGCATTCGCATTGCAGAGGCGCGGGTTCGATTCCCGCCAGGTCCACATAAAAATAAGGAGTATTGCGACTATATTTTTAGTGTACTCGACAGCACGACGATGCGTCGGATGCCGAGGCGCCACAATGTGTTTCTACTATATTTTGAGCCCTTCGAGGACTCAGGATCTTAGAGATGCCGCAGTAAACTGCAGCTCCACGAATGTTGCTAAATTTATACTCCCGCTTGTTAACTTTTGGTTCATTGCGGTGTGGTTGCATTAACTATTATTAGTTAACAATTCATACTATGAAAGATACAGTTGTAGGCATCTTTCGCACACGCGAGGATGCAGAAAATGCAATTACAGAACTCCACAATGACCTAGACTTAGATAACGATGATATTTCTTACGTATATAAAAATATCGAAGGAAATGTGCAGAAAGTAACCGCAGATAAGATTACGGACCACTCACCTGCCCGTGGCGCTAAACGAGGCGCGGTTGTCGGCGGCACGATTGGCGGTGCACTTGGTCTTGCAACAGCGCTTGGCGTCATTCCCGTCATTGGACCGGTTCTCGCTGCAGGCCCGCTCCTCACGGCGCTCGGCATAGGCGCAGGAGCAGTTGGCACGACTGCTGCCGGAGCCGTTACTGGTGCAGCGGCTGGTGGACTTATTGGGGCCCTGACAAACTTAGGCGTTGATAGAAACCGCGCAAAGGAATACGAAGATCGAGTGCGGCAAGGCGACATCCTCGTTGCCGCCCACACACAAGAAGCCGGCCAAGCATCAAAAGTACTATCGCGAAATGGTGCATTCGATGTAAATGTATACCAGCTCGCTATGTAAGGATACGAAAAATACCCGCGTATGCGGGTTTTTTCGTGCCCGCTAGATAGAAAAGTGGCAATATGCTAGCATCCGGCGCAGGTTTGAACATCTGAGGCTAAAGGAGACATGCCATGCAAAGAGCCAAGGAGTTATTCCTAGAGCTATTTGATTGGATAGTAAGCCTAATTAGATACGTTTTTAGTTGGGCCTGGGACCAGATCATTAAGGTATTCGACAAGGACTTCCTGGCAAGCCTGCCACAGTGGAAACTTATTATTGTTCTTGTGGCTGTTGTGCTAATTGTTTTCTATTTCTGGAGTCGCTTTGCAATTACCCTCGCTGTCCTTCGCGACATTGTGTGGGGTGTAATTGTACTGGGAATAGCCATGTTTCTTTTATTATTGCTCCTTGGAGCACTTCCAAATGATCTGATCGTAATGCGCTAACGTGTGCGGCTCCAGCGGGGCCGCCTATTTTTTTATCTCGTCAATTTTTGCCGCAAGGATAAAATCATTTTCTGAAAGGCCGTCGATGGCATGAGTGGTAAGCTCTATGCCGACATCACTGTAGGAAATGGTGATATCAGGATGATGACCCTCCTCTTCCGCTATATCAGCCACTTTATTTACAAATTCCATTGATTCTACAAAATTCTTAAATCTGTAACTCTTGGCGAGGAGCCGCGCATCATCTACGAGCGCCCAATCGACGACTTCTTTTTGCAATTTTTCTGCCTCTTCGCGCGTTAGCGGAGGTACTCCCTTTTCGCATGGAATGCATTTTTTTCTCGCGAGATTAGCCATATTAGCGTCTCGCCAAATGTATCACATGCTCGAGAAAATCGGGTAGCTTAGACCCCACGGCCTCTAGCCCTTTGGGAAACAAGGATTCTGCCGTGAGACCAGGCAGCGTATTAACTTCGAGAAAATAAATACCGCGTCGCGACACAATAAAATCCGATCGCGAGTAGTGATGGAGGCCAAGAGCATCATGTACTGTCTTTGCCATATTCATAAGCTGCACTTTTTCATCGTATGTAAAATGTCCCGGCACTCGCTGCACACTTCTTCCACCATATTTCGCATCATAGTCGAAGAACGGACGCCCCTGCGGAATAATCTCTATTGGAAAGAGCGAATATATCTTTTCGTTTCGGAAATTATCTATAACACCTACGGTCGCTTCCCTACCTCGAATATATTCTTCAACAAGCGCTTGGGAAGAAATTTTGAACGCTTCTTCGAGCGCCCACGCCAATGTATGAAAATTACTAACGATCACGACACCTATAGAAGAGCCGCCTGTTGCCGGCTTAACGATGGCGGGATGCGGAAACGTTCGAAAAATATTGTAAGCGAGCTCTTCCATATCGCCTTTCACCTCCTCTCGCTCAATAAGAAGCGCTCGGGGCGTCCTAATCCCGAGTTTTTTTACGATCTGCTTGGTGCGTGCTTTATTAAATGCGAGTGACGATGCGTGCGCATTCGAACCTGTATATGGAATCGCCAGCGTATTGAGCACACGCTGCACTTCTCCATCTTCTCCATACTCTCCATGCATCGCATTGAATGCTACATCTACTCCGCGAAGTGCTTTTTCTGGTGGCATAGCCATGCCGTGCATGTGCCAAGTTCCTTCCCGATCTATGAAAATGTCGCGTGGGTCATATTTTTCTCTATTGAGAGCTTGGAGTGCGGAGGCGCCAGTCTTGAGCGACACATCATATTCTCGCGAAGGTCCGCCACGAAGAACACCGACTACGGTACGCATAGATATGTAAAGTATATACCAAAATATCCTCGGAAATTGCCATTTTGTATAATCACATGAGAAGTACCGAAAGAAGATCAAGAAAGGGGCTTCATGCCAAATCGACTTATCGACAAGGTGACTGAAACCTGGAGCCGTAGGAAGCTGCGTAAGCATTTTCTTCGGTTATATAGGAATTTTCAACGCAATCTAAGAGAGGGCAACTGGGATCAAGCAGTTCTCATTAAACTAAAAATTAGAGATATCGCTCGCGCGTATAGAGAAAAAATGCGGCGGCACCGATGAGTGCCGCCGCTTTAACCTTATCGTATTGTGCGCTCCCGCCAGGGCTGCGCTTTAAATTGTGCACGTGACGTTTTGCGATGATAGCCAATTGCGAATCGATGCGCCTCAGCGTTGGCAAGAAGAATGTCACGCTCGCGTCCGCTGATGAGATCTCGGTCACCGCGAATGTCACGCGGGCGGTGTTTATCATCTTTTACTACACCAACAATTGGAATGGTCATTTGGTGTTCATCAAGTACCGCTTGCGCCGCATTCATTTGAGCGGTTGAGCCGTCTACAACAATGATTCGCGGAAGCGGCCACTCATCGTGCGCGAGACGACGAAAAAGAATTTCTCTAAGCGCGCCTATATCGTCGCCTGGGGATGCGCTGCGGATGCGGAACTTTCTGTAGTCATTTCTTTGCGCAACGCCATCCTCCACCACCGTCATGACGCCCACATTCGCAGAGCCGCGCAAGTGCGCGACGTCATATGCTTCAATGCGTGTAATCCCCAAAGTAAGTTTTGGTTTTCGATACTCGTCTTTGATAAGAGAAATGTCTTGAATGTGGGTAAGGGCGAATACTTGCGAGCGCAGTCTCGCCGCTTCTTCAAACCGCTCTTCTTTCGCAGCTGTCTTCATTTCTCTCTCAAGCGTCTTAATGAGTTGGCCTTTCTTGCCCTGAAAGAGAAGTGCGATATGGCGAATAATCCGGCGGTATTCTTGTTTCGGAATTTCTCCACTGCAGACGCCAGGACAAAGTCCAATGTGGTTGTTGAAGCATGCCTTCGGCCTCCTTCCGTGTGCAATCATTTCAGCTGCGGGTGTGCAATTGTCGCGGTACGGGAAAATTTTTCGAATGAGTTTCATTGCTTCACGTAATTGAAGTCCGTGTGGAAAAGGCCCAAATGTATGAAGACGTGCTTTTTCAGGAAAGTCACCGTCAAGGTTCTTACCCCTCACGACGAGAACGCGCGGATATTCCTCTTTTGTTATAACGACATAGTTGAAACTCTTGTCATCCTTGAGCATCGTATTGTACTGCGGCTGATGCGAGCGGATGAGGTTCGCTTCGAGTATGAGT
>DASPJS010000041.1:0-4412 GCA_035628495.1 Minisyncoccota bacterium | reverse complement strand
TATTGCTCTCAAGACTTTTAAGAAACTTCTCACACGCAGTGGGGTTTAACATATATACATGAATACCAATGGCAAAGTGGTTGTAACAGGTGGAGCGGGTTTTATAGGCATGCATCTAGTACAGGGGCTCAAGGACGAAGGTTACGAGGTTGCGGTGGTTGATATCAAACAGGAGAGCGATGTGCGCAAGACGGATGAGCTCAAAAATGTTTTTAAAGACGTCCAATACGTCTTTCATCTTGCGGCGCTCCCGCGCGTGCAGTTTTCGATAGAGCATCCCCAAGAGACTAACGACACAAATGTATCGGGCACGCTTTCCGTACTCGAAGCAGCTCGGGCGGCGAACGTGAAGCGAGTCATATATGCCTCATCGAGTTCTGTTTACGGAGATTCTGATATTCTCCCGCTTGTAGAATCTCTACCTGCAAGCCCAAAGAGTCCGTATGCACTTCAAAAATATATAGGAGAACTCTATGCGAAGCTCTACAGCTCAGTATTTGGACTCTCAACCGTAAGCCTGCGCTATTTTAATGTATATGGTCCTGGCGCTGATCCTGAGGGCGCATATCCTTTGGTGGTGGCAAAATTTATTAAATTGCGCAGCGAAGGTAAGCCGCTGAGCATTACTGGAGACGGAACACAAACTCGCGATTTTACACATGTACGTGATGTCGTAAGAGCAAATATCCTTGCAGCGACATCTGAACATGTTGGGAAAGGGGAGGCGATTAATATTGGTGCGGGTAACAATGTTTCAGTAAACAAAATTGCAGAAATGATTGGGGGAGAAGTGGCGCATATCGCACCTAGGCTCGAGCCACATGACACGCGTGCCGATAATACTCTTGCAAAGAAACTACTTGGTTGGGAACCCCAGGTTTCACTTGAGGAAGGCATAGCAGAGCTCAAGAAAATAGCCGGTATTGCATAATAGAATCCTATGGATTATTTAATCGTCGCTCGCTCGGAAATGAAGGAGAAGCTACTCTTCCTGCTTTCTCGCTCGCAAAAAATGAAAGCTTGTTTTCATTTTTCACTCGCTCGAATACAGCTTCACTTCACTCGCTTCGCTAGATTATAGGGATATGCGCATCGTACTTGCCACGCCGGTGTACCCGCCCGAGGTTGGAGGCCCTGCTACCTATACCGTGGAATTTGCTAAACGCCTGCGGGGCGAACATCACATTGTTATTGTTGCGTATACCGATGAGGGCACTCCAGTACCGCACACCCACCTTATCTCTGTCTCAAAACGGCAATTTCTTCCAATTCGACTTATAAAATTCTATTTTGCTCTGCTTCGGGAAGCACGGCAGAGCGATATTATATATGTGCAAAACGCTGTTGCTGCGGGCCTTCCGGCGATGCTGGTAGGAAGGCGGTTGCGCAAGCCAGTCATCCTAAAATTTGTAGGGGATGAGGCATGGGAGAGGGCGCGGCAAGCACGCAAAACAAATAAGACGCTCGCACAATTTCTTAAAACACCTCAGGGCGGCCTTTATGTGCGCCTTCTTATGATGATTGAGGGCGCAGTGCTTAGGCGTGTTTCGCTAGTCACGACGCCGTCTAAATATCTTTGTGAACTTCTCACAAAATTTTATGGTGTCCCAAAAGAAAAATTGATCGTAAATTATAATGCGGTCGATGTCCCCGCAAGCGTTGCTACGGTTTCTCGTACTCCTCATCAAGTAATGACCGCTGTTCGTTTAGTGGAATGGAAGGGTGTAGACGGCATAATCCAGGCAGTCTCTGTACTAAAAGACAATTTTCCTGATATTCGTCTCATTATCGCAGGCGATGGGCCTGAGAAGGAGTCGCTCGTCGCGCTCGTGAGAACGCTACGCCTTCAAGACGACGTCACATTTTTGGGTCAACTTGCTCCAGAGAAGATTCGGGAACTGCAAGCTCAATCAGACGTACAAGTACTCAATTCACGCTATGAAGGTTTGCCGCACGGTGTCATTGAAGGTTTTGCAACGCAAACACCCATTGTTGCAACAGATATCCCAGGAACAGACGAAGCAGTGTACCACGAAAAAACCGGTCTTCTTGTGCCCCCGGGCGACACGAGGGCGCTCGCTAAAGCCATAGAGAGATTATTCCGCGACGAACCTCTGCGTATGCGCATAATTAAAGGAGGCGAGGAGCTGTTAAGCGAGCGATTCTCATGGGAGGCGCATCTCGAGAGGTTTAATGGCATGTTACGCAGTTTAGGAATTAACAAGAGTGGTTAATTGCTGGGGGCACGAAAATTTGCTATTGTGCGCCCATGTTTCGCTTGCGCTATAGCGCAGTAATGATTCTACTCGCCTCGGCGGCGCTCGCGTATTTTGTATTTACAACCAACAATCCGGGTAACCGATTTGCATTTAAACTGGGCCTCGATCTCTCAGGGGGAACCCAGCTTGTGTATCGCGCTGACACGAGCAAGCTTCAGTCGGGAGACTTAAATGATTCGCTCCAGACTCTACGTGAAGTAATTGAGAGGCGCGTGAACGCATTTGGCGTCGGCGAACCTGTTGTGCAAACCCAGCAGGGCGGGGCATTGGGAAGCGGGGAATATCGCCTTGTAGTTGAACTTCCGGGTGTCACTGATGTAAACGAAGCAATACGTATGATTGGCGAGACTCCGCTTCTTGAGTTCAAACTTGTTAAAGAAGGATTTGAAAATAATCTTGTCGGTACATCTTCAGAGCCAAATCCTGAAGCGTTTGAGGACACAGGACTTACCGGAGAATTTCTCACTCGCGCAGCACTTGAATTTGGAAATGCAACAGGAGTGGGGCTAGGGCAGCCTGTAGTGCGCGTTGATTTTAACAGCGAAGGCGCGCAGCGCTTTAGCGAGCTTACTGGCAATAATGTGGGAAGGCTCATTGCAATATTTCTTGATGGACGGCTAGTGTCTGCACCCGTTGTAAACGAGCGAATACCAGGGGGCACGGCTATCATTTCTGGAAACTTTACCGCCGAATCTGCAAGGGAGCTTGTGCGCAATCTTAACTTGGGCGCCTTGCCGGTACCCATTGAACTCGTAAGCACACAATCAATTGGTGCAACACTCGGAGAGGAAGCAACGCGCGCAGGTGTGCTTGCGGGAATTGTCGGTTTTATCGCTCTTTCTATATTTATGATTGTCTGGTACCGCATACCGGGCGTTGTAGCAGTCATAGCGCTCATAATCTATGTCATCATCATGCTCGCGCTCTTTAAACTCATTCCGGTGGTGCTTACTGCTGCAGGTATTGCCGCGTTTATCCTTTCTGTAGGTCTTGCCGTTGATGCAAACGTTCTTATTGCTGAGCGCCTTAAGGAAGAGCTCGCGGCAGGCAAAAAAGCAGAGCCTGCGATTCGCGAAGGATTTGCGCGCGCATGGTTAGCCATTCGCGATACAAACATCGCGCACATTATTGCTGCGGTCATACTTTTCTGGTTTGGCACCTCGCTCATCAAAGGATTCGCGCTTGTGTTTGGACTTGGTGTTATCGTTTCAATGCTCTCAGCGATTACGATTTCGCGCACATTCCTGCTTGCGCTCGGTATAAATGCAGAAGCGCGATTAGGGCGATTTCTGCTTAGGTCTGGTTTGAAAAAATAGTTATGGATATCACTAAATACGAAAAATATTTCTTCATACTTCCCGTGGTCCTCTCCATACTTGCGATTATCGCCATCGCTATGTGGGGTCTCAAGCCAGGCATTGATCTTGCGGGCGGTTCACTTTTGCAGGTCACTTTCCCAAGCGGTAGGCCTACTGTTGAGCAAATTCACGAAGTAGCACGGCCGCTCAATTTTGGAGAAGTTCGTGCACAACCTACGGGAGAGAACGGATATATTTTGCGTCAGCGAGATCTCACTACGGAAGAGAAAAATTCACTTGAAGCGGCACTGGCAACGCTAGGTGAAGTTCGCGAAGACCAATACACATCCGTGGGCCCAATATTGGGAAGCGAGCTTGTGCGCAAGGCATGGATTGCAATCGCACTGGTTGTTATTTCGACAATCATCTTTATCGCTTTTGCATTTCGCGGCGTGTCACGACCCGTGCAGTCATGGAAATACGGTATCGTAGCTATTGTCACACTTCTCCATGACATTCTCATTCCGGTCGGTCTTTTTGCATATTTAGGTTATGCCGTCGGGGCAGAAGTAGATGCACTATTTATCGTGGCACTCCTTACGATTTTGGGTATTTCTATTAACGACACGATTGTTATATTCGATCGCATCCGTGAGAACTTGCGCCTTAACGAGGAGCACCACAAGCGAGAAAACTTCGATTCAGTTGTAGGTCGCAGTATTATGCAAACACTTACGCGATCTATTAACACGTCTGTCACCGTTATTATTGTGCTCGTGGCACTCTATTTCCTTGGTCCTGAATCAACGAAAAATTTTGCACTCACCCTTATTGT
>DASPJS010000040.1:0-2735 GCA_035628495.1 Minisyncoccota bacterium | reverse complement strand
CACCACATTGTCGTAGTAGCAACTGGTTCAAATAGTCAGACTATTTACTATGACGGTGTATTTCTAGACACAACCTCGGTCACAATTTCGCCGGCATCAACGCAAATAGGAATTGGTGCGACAAGCCGCACTGAATATTGGAAAGGAAATATTGATGATGTACGTATTCACAACCGTGCACTATCTGCTTCCGAAGTTAAACAGCTCTATAACCTGGGACGTTAAAATTCTTTGCCGAGAAGTGCCGCAGTGTAGGCTTTTCTCGGGTTCAAACGTTTTGGTTGCAAGCTTTGGATAGATACGATTTACCGAACACTCTTGTCAGAATCTGTTGAGCCACTGACAGCTGAATAATTTATTGGAAAATACTGCCGAGATCTGGCCTTAAATAAGGACATACTTACCGACGTTCTGATAGTCGTGTTTAGTAGGCCTCTCCTTAGCCTCTATGTGGCGCCCCGCTGAAAATATCTCGCGCTTCACTTATTAATACGTGTCAAGGGGCGCATTTTTGCAAATGCAACAGAAAAGTATACGTGTCAATTTATATTTTTCAACACAATTACAGTTTAAGTAAAGTCCCTCTTGTGAAATCCAAATTTCATGTCTTTTTGGCGACAGATTTCATCTATCGCCGTCCTTATCGGTATTTGTACTCTGCGATACATCGGCGATCTGTCGCTCTACATAAGGATCCTTTTGCGCTGCCCTCGATCTTTATTTTTTGAAGCTGTGCAGCGTGTAACTCTAGACTAAGATCAAAAGTGAAAAACAGCCTTATTTTTAGGGTGTTTCTAGGGTGTGTTATCCCCATGCACTGCGAAAAAAAGCGGAGAAGGGCGTATCATATACAGTAACAGGGCCAGGTCGCGATAAGCGACCTGGCTCTTTCTTTTCCCACAGTTCGTTGAAATAAAATGTCAGAAGAATTTACAAAACCTCTCATCTCATCAATCAACGCAAGTGCGCGTTTTGGCGTCACGAATGATTATGTTGCACGTTTGTGTCGAAAAAGGGAGGTAAAGGGTTCGCTCCTTGGGCGTACTTGGTATGTTGATCCTGATTCGCTTGGGGAATATCTACGTGCGATGCACGTCAAGAAAGAGCAGAAAAAAATTTCGCTCTCGAGAGATATCCAAAAATGGAAGCAGGATCATTCCTTATCACGTCACACAAAGAGCACCTCAGAACCTGCGATGCAGCGCACAGAATCGTCTCCTAATGCCGCGCATAGAAAACTTGAGGAGATAAAAAAATACTTTGGCGTTACGTCTAGCGTATATCCCACGCTACTACATAGAAGTCTTACTCTATCAAACGCAAAACGCTTTTTGTTTGCATCTGCGATACTGTTCTTCTTTTCTTTAAGCGTTACAATAGGCAAGTTTTTACCACTTCCACCCGGGCAAGAGCAATTTGTTGCTCGTGAGAGTACTAGTGCGGCAAGTGCTCTATCCCAAGTGTTCGATTTCTTTTTTAGTAAAGGAACACAGAACAGCCAGCTGCGAAACAACACTACGACGCAGATACTGCCATCCAAGGGTTCTCAAAATCAATATTCTCAATCAGGCTCACAGTCGGCTCCGACAATTATTCAGCAACAGGTATATCCAATTCGTGAACGAACTCTCGTACGCGTCGTGTCGGGCGTCAGTGAAGAGCATCTCACCTCTAGGCTCTCTCAGTTAGCAAATACTTTACGCACAGAATTTAGCTTGTATGCAAATGTTCCAACTGTGCCGTTTCCATCACTCTCAGGCGTAATGAACGCAATTTCCCTATCTCAGCGCATCGACAAACTAAGCAGCGTTGAAATTACTGGCGGCAGCATTACAGGAGCGACGATCACGGGCGGTAGCGTAACCGCAACTTCTTTCTCAGGCATTCTCCAAATTAGCAGTGGCGGTACAGGCACTTCCAGTGCACCGACATACGGAAAATTGCTCGTCGGACAATCCGATGGTTCCTATACTCTTATGTCGACCTCATCGCTTGGTATTACAGGCGGCGGCACCATTGATGGTTCTGGATCTACTAATCTTTTTGCATATTGGGATGATGCTGACACGCTCGGCGCAACGAGCTCTCCTGCTGTTGGCTACATTGTCGCGACATCAACCACTGCTTCTTCAACACTCATGGGCGGTCTTGCAGTAAATAGTTCAATCAAGACCAATATCATTGATTGCTCCGAAGCGCTCGAGACTAACGCGGCAGGATTTCTTGTGTGCGGCTCCGATGCTACATCCGCTGGGCAAGCCAATCCATTCACATGGGCTGCGAACTACGGTGTCATAGCGGCAGCAACGTCTTCGGCATTTTGGGCACAAGCCGGAGTATTTGCCTCCTCGACTTCACACTTTGCAAACGTTGATTTCATAAACGCCACGACTACATCTCTCTACATCGGGACTCTAAACGGACCTCTCCAGGCTAATCAGGGCCGAGTATCTGCTACCACTTCAATCGGTGTTCTCTACGGTGGCACGGGACTCACGACTGCCCCAAGCTATGGCCAGCTCTTAGTAGGCAATAGCAGTGGTGGCTACAGCCTGCTTTCAACTTCAACGCTTGGACTTCTGGCGTCTAGTTCGCTCTCTGCAACTGCGCCGCTTTCCTACAACTCCCAAACAGGCGCCTTCACGATAACGCAAGCGACCGCCTCAACTGATGGTTATCTTTCAAGCGCACACTGGAATGCGTTTAACAACAAGATCTCTTCCACATCGCTCTCT
>DASPJS010000039.1:0-2246 GCA_035628495.1 Minisyncoccota bacterium | reverse complement strand
TCACGGGTCTCGCTAAAAGCGGGACCCGATTTTTTTGTTACTTTTTAGTAATTTCCGGACCCTGAGCAGTATCTTTAATCTCAAATCCTTGTTCCTCGATTTGTTTGCGTATGGTATCCGCCGTTGAGAAGTCTTTCGTTTTGCGTGCCTCTTCACGAGCTTTGAGGAGTTTTTGCATTTCGCTTGGCAGCTCATCTGCCTCAACAATTTTAAGCGTAGCTGAAGGTCGAGCCTCTGTAAGACCTAGTCCTAAGATTCTATCTGCTTCCGCAAGAGATGCTCTTGTATCGGCAGGGGATACATTCTTATATATGCCATCGTTTTTGATGAGCTGCCAAATTTCGGCAAGCGCGCCTGGCGTATCGAGGTCGCGCGCGACATGAGCATAAAAAATGTCCAAGAAGGGTTTGTGCGGCGTACCGCCACCCGGTAATTCTAGGTACGTTCGTGAGAGGCGCCTCAGTGCCTGATCAGCCCCTGCAATTGTTTCCCAGGTGAAATTCATGGGTGTGCGATAATGGCCGGTTAAATACCAATAGCGGAATGCGCGAGGGTTATGCCCACGGTCGACAATGTTGTGGAGATATACGGTGTTGCCGAGCGATTTAGAAATCTTTTTCCCCTCGATCGTAATATGCGCATTGTGGAGCCAATATTTTACAAATGGCTTTCTGCCACTCGCAGCTTCTGCCTGCGCAATTTCATTGTTGTGGTGGATAGGGATGTGCTCAATACCGCCCGTGTGTATATCGATCTGTTTTCCAAGAAGGGTAAATATCATTGCGGTGCACTCGATGTGCCAGCCCGGGAATCCTTTGCCCCAGGGTGAGGGCCAACCGAGTTCTTTACTTGATTTCCAGAGCACAAAGTCGTGAGAACTCCTTTTTTCGCTGCTTCCCTCAACGCGCGCACCTTCGCGCTGGTTCTCAAGATTGATATTTCCCAATTTTCCATAGTCCCTAAATTTTGATGTATCGAAGTATACGCCGTCATCGATCTTGTACGCATATCCTTTTTCTTCGAGCGTTTTTACAAGAGCAATCTGCTCTTTAATATAATCGCTTGCGCGGGGATACGTGATTGATTTCGTCTTAATACCAAGAATTTCTACGTCTTCAAAAAAGAGAGCGGCATATTTCTCTGCAAGCTTGCGCATATTTGCCATCGTGAATTTGAGGCCTTCGCGTTTGAGCCCTGAGGTCATTTTGTCATCACCCACATCTGGGTTTCCTTCGTTATCACCGCTCAGGTGGCCAAAATCGGTAATATTCATGACTTGTCTTGTCTTGTAACCCCAAACCTCAAGGGTTCTGCGGATGATGTCAGCGAGAATTGGTGGCACCATATTGCCGATATGTTGACGGTCGTAGGGAGTAGGACCGCAGTTATACATCAGCACTTTGCCGCTCGTGAGCGAAGAAAAATCCTCAATATTTCCTGAAAGGGTGTTGCGAAACTGAAGTGGAGGGAGTTCCGGCTTCTTCCTAAAAAGAAAATCCAATATAGCCATGACCTTATTACAACCACTCTTTACGTTTGAAGTAAAGCAGAAGACCTGCGCCAACAATGCTTAGTGTTGCGAGGAGGATCCAAAAGCCGGGAGTAAGCCCCGAAAACTCAATATTACGCGCGTTGATGCTAAAGAGATCTGCAATAAGTCCGAGCGGTAGCACAATAAATGCCATAACCGTGAGCGTTTTCATTATTTCGTTTTGCTTGGTTGTGAGAAGCGAATTATTTGTCTCACGCAATTCGCTGAGTGAGCCGTGCAAATTTTCGATAGTTCGATCCACGCGCTCACCAAGGCCACGCAAATCTCGTACATAAAAAGAAAATTCTTGACCAAATATCCGAGATCCTGCTGGCTCAAGTGATGAGAGCATTTCTTTGTGAGGCGCTAGGGCTTCACGAAAATCATGAATGATGCGGCCAGTTTGGGAGAGCTCGATGACCATGCGTCGCTCTTCACCACTAAAAATCCTATCCTCAATATCTTGGAGTTTGCGCGTTACCGTATGGCACTCGCCAATGAGTGCTTCGTAGAGTGCGCGAGCCATCGAGACAAATAGATGGCCGCCGTGGATGTGAGTTGGCGCATGGCCGAGCACCGTATTAACTTCAAATGCTTGCGCAAATGCATGAAGAGGATCGCTCGCGTTATACCGAGCGGTAATGAGAAAATCCTTTCCGATAACAAAGTCTATTTCTTGCTCTGCGCGCTTTCCAAAGCCGTGGAGTACTGGAAA
>DASPJS010000038.1:0-13055 GCA_035628495.1 Minisyncoccota bacterium | reverse complement strand
GTGGCGATGCTGCAGGAAAAAAGACCCAGGCAGAACTCGCACGCGATTCAATCAGACGATTTCGAGAAGTAACGTTACTGGATTTTCCACGGTATGAGATTTCTCTTGCGGGGAAGTTGGTGAAGCAAGCGCTCGCGGGTGAGTACGGAGATTTCAGACACTTAGATCCACATCTAGCCTCTCTTCCGTACACTGTTGATCGTATAGGAGCGAGAGAAACTATTAATGCTGCACTTTCCAAAAGTGTTGTGTTATGCAACCGCTATGTTCCAAGCAACGCGATGTATCAGGCTGCGAAATATACCGATGCACGGCAGCAAGAAGAGTTCATAGCGTGGCTCGAAGCGCTTGAGTACGAAGAATTGATGCTTCCTCGGCCAAATCTGGTAGTTTATCTGCACGTCCCGTTTGAAGTGAGTCAAAAACTCATGGACGGAAGAAAAAAAGATGTGCACGAAGAAGATGCGGAGTATTTACGAACAGTTGTTGATCTGTATCTGCGTACCGCAAGCAAAAGACCGAACTGGACTGTTATTGAGTGCATCCGGAACGGAGAGCTCATGAGTAGGGAAGAAATACACGCAATAGTCACGAGCAGAATTGGAAAATACTTGTGAATCAAGCCCCGCCTGTCTCGGCGGGGCACCTTTTTTTGATATAGAGCCCCGGCGCTCCGGTTGAGGTCCCGACCCCCTCGCATAGGCTCGGGATTCTGAATAAAACGTCGGGATAAAGTACAATATCTATATGGCAGTTCGCTCTTTGGTACGCTATCCCTATGAATTGTGGCGCAAATACGAGCGGCGCTTGAGCGCCATCGGTATTGCGACTGGCTTTGTGTTTGATCTCATAATCGCGGACAGGCCGGACAGCCCCACCAACAACATGATTCTGCTCTCGTACTTGTGCATTGCGGGGGCGCTCCTCATTGTGCTTAACCTGCGCACAATTCGCAGGCGTGATATTGAGCCAATGTTCCAGCCACTCTTTCTTCTTTTTGCTTTACAGTTTGCATTCGGCGGTCTCGCGAGCAACCTTCTTGTCCTTTATGGCAGAAGCGGAACATTCGCCGCGTCAGCACTCTTCCTCATAATTCTTGGCGCGATGCTCATTGGAAATGAATTTATGCGCTCACAGTATTCACAATTGCGCTTCAATATTGTTGTTTACTATGTACTTCTTCTTACGTACTTAGTTATTGCAGTCCCGACTTTTATTTTTCACTCGGTGGGCACGATGGTGTTTCTCGCAAGTGGGGCAATTAGTCTTGTAATCATTGCGGTGTTTCTTGCGCTCGTCTACTACGTTGTGCTGCGTGGTCGAGAGCGTGCCCATCAACTTTACGAAGTTTCGGTGCTTGTGGCGCTAGTGTTTATTCTCTTTAATGGGCTCTACTTTTTGAAAATTATCCCTCCGGTGCCGCTGTCACTTAAAAATATTGGCGTCTACCATTCACTTGAGCGGCTTGGAGCACCCGCTGGCGGCTCTCAAGCTATCTATACTGCAGAATATGAACCTGCGCCGTGGTATGTCTTCTGGAGAGATACAAGCTCAACATTTACTATCTCTTCGCCGAAAGACGCAGTGTGCTTCTCCTCTGTGTTTGCACCCTCAGGATTGCAGGCGCCGGTATTTCATCGATGGGAGCGCTACAGCGAAGAAGAGGGAGAGTGGATCGACGAATTTAGAACCTCATTTGCAATCAGCGGTGGACGAGAAGGTGGCTTCAGAGGATTTACTGATGGTCGTGTGACACCAGGCAAATGGCGATGCAATGTCGAGACGCAAAATGGTGCACTCATCGGCAGAATTTCCTTTACAGTTACAGAAAGTGCAATTCCCCCGGCACTTTCTCAAAAAACACTCTAAATGCTACTCTTTGTGCATGATTCGTTCGAGTATCGAGGAGGCAATTAAGAGCGCTCTAAGGGAGATCGGAGCCTCAGAGGCGAATTTTGTGGTTGAGCGACCTGGTTCCTTTGACCATGGTGATTATGCATCTAATGCCGCCCTTGCCGCTGCAAAGGCGTTAAAAAAGAGCCCGCGAGAGGTTGCTGAGGATCTTAAAAAGATTCTCGAGTCGCAAAATATTTCAGGAATTGAAAAAATAGATATTGCGGGTGCCGGATTCATAAATTATTTTGTTTCTCCCGATGCGATCAGAAAGGAAGTTTCTGCGGCAGCGCAGGATGATTCGTTTGGAAAAAATAGGCTGTATGCAGGGAAGAAGATTATGGTTGAGTATACTGACCCCAACCCTTTCAAAGAATTTCATATTGGCCATCTTATGAGCAACGCGATAGGGGAGGCGGTCGCGCGAGCACTCGAATATTCTGGAGCTGAAGTAAAGCGCGGAAATTATCAAGGCGATGTTGGGCCGCATGTCGCGAAAGCTGTTTGGGGCAAAATGCAAAAACCTGATTTCTCCTGGGGCGAAGCGTATGTATACGGTAGTGAGCAGTACGAAGCAAATAAAGAAGAGATAGACGCTATTAATAAAAAAATATATGAAAAGAGCGATGAAAAAATAAATTCGCTCTATGCACAGGGTCGCGAAGAATCACTTAAACGCTTTGAGGAGATATACAAAGCACTTGGTACAACATTTGATTTTTATTTTTTTGAAAGCGAGAGCGGGCCAAAAGGGCTTGTAGCGGTCCAGGCTCGCAAAGATATTTTTGAGGAAAGCGACGGAGCCGTCGTGTATCGTGGAGAAAAAGATGGATTGCATACGCGGGTGTTTGTGACAAAACTCGGGCTTCCAACATATGAAGCGAAAGATCTAGGGTTGGCTGAAATGAAAAAGGAGATCTGGGAGTTCGATATTTCCATAACTATTACTGCAAACGAACAAGCTGAGTATTTTAAAGTAATTCTTTCGGCACTCTTCAAGATTCACCCTGAATGGCGGGGACAGTTTAAGCACGTATCTCACGGTATGATGCGATTTGCGCAGGGCAAGATGTCCTCTCGCAAAGGTAATATCATTACGGGAGAGTCTCTGCTTGAGGATCTAAGAGAGGGAGCACGAGAAAAAATGAAAGATAGGCAAATAGTTGACCCAGAAACTATTGCGCAAAATGTATCCGTCGGAGCAATTAAATACGCCGTTCTCAAGCAAGGAAGCGGAAAAGATATAATTTTTGATCCTGAAAAATCGCTCTCGCTTGAAGGGGATTCTGGACCGTACCTCCAGTATGCACACACGCGCGCACTCTCACTTTTGCGTGAAGCAAAAAAAGCAGGAATTGAAGGAAGTATGCAGGCCGCCCCAGCACAACCTCATACACTTGAGCGCTTACTTCTGCATTTTCCAAATGTGGTAGAAAGAGCAGCGCAGGAGCTAGAGCCGCACTATATTACGACGTATCTTACAGAACTCGCAGGCGCTTTTAATTCTTGGTACGCGCAGGAGCGGGTGATTGGCGGTAAAAATGAAAAATACGGAGTACTTCTTGTGCAAGCAATAGAAAAAACTCTCGCAAAAGGTTTGCACGTACTCGGCATTCCTGCGCCAGAGGAAATGTAGTATAGTGCGTGTGGCAAATGAATGTTGGAGGATGCAATGTTTCTTCGCAGCTGGCTGTATCGTCACGCTCCATATCCACGAACTCTTTTCGATAAACTTGGTTTTTCTTCACCCACTGTCTCATATATGGATTGGTGGGATAAATCGAGATTGTTGCTGATTGCGTGGCATCGCAGAGAACTTAAGGAAATTGATGCAGATTTTGCTTTTCAATCGGCATCACTGGAACTTATGAGTGCTCGTGATGAAGCAAGAAGAAAGGGCGTCGGCCCCGGTCATCCAGACTATCCCGTGCTTGGCGATATTTGGAAACCGAAATCACACTGAAGTGGTCCGCGTCGCAAAACGACGCGGACTTTGTTTTTAGGCCTTAAGTGCTATAGTTTTTTAATATGTCAGAGGTGGGAAAGTCAGAGACCGCAAAACGCGAGGAGGAAGTGCTTGCGTTTTGGAAGGACCAACGAATTTTTGAGCGCAGTCTTGGTAAAAAGGCGCCTAAGGGCGAGTTTATTTTCTATGATGGTCCGCCATTTGCGACCGGTCTTCCGCATCACGGCTCTCTGCTCTCTTCCGTCGTAAAAGACGTGTTTCCTCGCTACAAAACAATGCGTGGCTACCGAGTGCCGCGGCGCTGGGGTTGGGATTGTCATGGTCTACCAATAGAAATTGAAGTTGAAAAGAAGCTAGGACTTAAATCAAAAAAAGATATTTTGTCTCTCGGTATCGACAAATTTAATGAGAGCGCTCGCTCGATGGTGCTTCGCTATGTGGATGAATGGGAGAAATATATAGACCGGATTGGTCGCTGGGTGGATTTCAAAAATTCTTACAAGACGATGGACAATACGTACATCGAGACAGTGTGGTGGGTCCTCAAGCAGCTTCATGGAAAAAAAATGTTGTACGAAGGCCGTAAGGTGCTTATGTATTGCCCGCACGACGAAACACCGCTCGCCAAAGCGGAGATCGCAATGGACAATACTTATAAAGACATTACCGAAGAGGCGGTCACGGTGAAATTCAAACTCAAGAATCCTGTTAAGTTTGGACTTCCGGAAAATTCATACGTACTGGCATGGACGACGACTCCTTGGACGCTTCCTGGAAACGTCGCGCTTGCGGTTGCGCCTGGCATAACTTACGCGTTTGTTGAAAAAAACGGAGAGTACCTAGTTGCAGCAGCAGATAGACTCCCTGCGCTCAAGCTCACAGACTCCCAGGGAACTTTTCCAGGTAAGCAGCTTATTGGCGCAGAATATGAACCGCTCTACGATATTCCTGGCGTGCGTGCGCACAAAGGGAAGAAACATGTCATTCTCCCAGCGGATTTTGTCACAACAACTGAAGGTACCGGCATCGTGCATACGGCAGTCATGTACGGAGAAGACGATTTCACACTCGGGACGAAAGAAAATCTTCCGATGGTGCAGCTTCTTAATAGTAACGCCACGTATAACGACCAAGCACCTGAGTTTATTCGTAGCGAGTATATAAAAAAAGCGGAGAAACTCATCAAAGCAGATCTTGAGCAGAAAAATCTTATCTTTGCAAAAGAAAACCATACTCACTCATATCCGCATTGTCATCGATGCGGTACACCACTCATTTACAACGCGGTTGCATCTTGGTTCATCAATATTCAAAAAGTAAAATCAAAGATGCTCAAAGAAAACGCGCATATAAATTGGGTGCCGGCACATTTGAAGGAAGGCAGATTTAAGCACATTGTCGAAAATGCTCCCGACTGGACGATTTCACGCAATCGTTTTTGGGCAAGTCCGCTTCCGATGTGGAAAGAGAAGGGAGGGAAAGGACTCATGATAGTCGGCTCTGTTGAGGAACTCCTAAAGAAAGTAAAAAAATCTGGAAATAAATATTTTGTCATGCGTCATGGTGAAGCGCAGAGCAATGTTAGTCACATATTTGATGCGAGCGGACGCGCGGATAATCATCTCACTGAGCGAGGAAGACAGGGGGTGCTTGAGTCGATACTTGAATTTAAAAAACAGAACGATATCGACATGGTTGTGGTTTCACCAATATTACGCACGCGAGAAACTGCAAAGATAGTCCAAAATGCCCTCGATCTCCCTGATTCAGCGGTCATGGTAGACGAACGGTTGCGAGAGCTGCAAGTTGGTTCGTTCGATGGTAAATCAGTCGCGGAGTGGGAAGCGCAGTTTCATCATCAAGGCGTTGCATTCAACGAAGTGCCGGAAGGATCTGAAACTTATACGCAGGTACGCAAACGCGTGGGGGACCTCATTTTTGAACTTGAGCGACGCTATACAGGGAAGCGCATTCTTGTTGTGACGCACGATCTTCCTGCTTGGCTTCTCAATACTATTGCAAATCGTCTCACTATTGAACAGAGCATGGCCGAATCAAGTACGGAAGTGTTTTTACACGTAGGCGAAATTAAGGAGCTCAATTTTGTTCCATATCCACACAATGCACTGTACGAACCCGATCTCCATCGACCTTACATCGACACGATTGTGCTTCAAGATGAGAAGGGCAACACGTACGAGCGCATTCCTGAGGTAATAGACTGTTGGGTTGAGTCAGGTTCTATGCCGTACGCGTCCAACCATTATCCATTTGAAAATAAGCACGTATTTAACCCCGAGCGATTTTTTGGTCTATTGCCCAAAGGATTTCCGGCAGACTTCATTGCCGAGTACATAGCACAAACACGAACATGGTTTTATTACATGCATACGATAGGGGTGCTCCTATTCTCACGCCATGCATTTCGTAATGTGATTTCAACAGGAACAATTTTGGCAGGTGATGGTTCAAAAATGTCCAAGTCGAAAGGTAACTTTACTGATCCGCTTATTGTCATGGACAAATACGGCGCGGATGCGATTCGCTTCTATATGATGGGATCTGTTGTCATGAGCGGAGAAGATCTTAATTTTCGCGATGAAGAAGTGCGCGAAACACACAACCGTGTCGTAGGAATCTTGTGGAACAGCTACAAGTTTTTTGAACTCTACAAACATGAACGGAAAGAAGGCGTTGATGCTTTGCGTAGCACTCATGTGCTTGATAAATGGATTCTCTCGCTTCTTGGGAAAACAACTAAAGATGTCACAGACGCGCTTGAATTTTATGACACGCCTACGGCATGTCGAGTCCTCAGAGCATTTGTTGAAGATTACTCGACATGGTACGTGCGCCGCTCGCGCGATCGAGTAAAGGGACAGAATGAAGAAGATAAACAGTTCGCACTTACGGTACAAAGAGAAGTACTCCTCACGCTCTCTCAGCTTCTTGCGCCGATAACACCGTTTATTGCGGAGAGTATTTATCGCAGTGTTGGAGGCGAAAAAGACAGTGTGCACCTTTCTCGCTGGCCAGAACCAGTTCCAACCGACTCCAAACTTCTTGTTGAGATGGAGCGCGTGCGCGAGATTGCGTCGCTTGGACTCCAAGAAAGAGAAAAGGCAGGTATAAAAATCCGCCAACCTCTATCTCGCGCCGCAGTAAGGTCGCTCCCAGGCGATATAGGGCTCAAAGCAGTTCTTGCAGAGGAACTCAATGTCAAAGAAGTTGTTGAAGATCCAAATATCAATAGCGAGGTGGAACTTGATACAATGCTTACTACAGAACTGCGCGAAGAGGGAGTCGTTCGCTCTCTGGTCCGCAGAGTGCAAGAGTGGAGAAAAGAGCAGGGACTCACCATTGCCGATCGACCAACGTATACACTTTTTGTTTCTCCGGAAGAGAAAGATGTTGCTGAAAAATATCGCAAGGAAATCACGAGAGAAACTAATCTCAAACACTTGGATATAACGCTGTCCTGATATGCACCGCTTGTTTGTAAGTCGAGGAATTATCATTGGGAAGCGGGGAGTGGGGGAATCAAATACTCGCGTCGCTATCTTCACGCGAGAACTTGGGCTACTCAAGGCGGCGGCACGCTCTGCGCGCAGAGAAAATTCTAAATTGCGCTATGGACTCGAGCCGCTTTCACTCGGCACGTTTTCTTTTATTCGTGGAAAACACGAATGGAAACTCACCGGCGCACAGGATGTATCGCATGAATTTATTTCAGGGGATGTGCGCAAGCGTCAAAGTGTGGGAAGAATTACTCGCTTACTCTTGCGACTTATTCATGGAGAAGAGCCAAACTTTGATCTCTACAATACCCTCGAGGAGGGCCTCAAGGCACTGGTAACAGCAACGCCAGAAAATATTGAAAGTATTGAAACGGTGCTGGTGCTGCGGGTACTCTCGCACCTGGGTTATTTGCCGAATACTCCGCAACTGCGACCTTTCATCGAGCGCGATTTCTTTTCAATGGAATTGCAACAAGAAATTGCAGCATCACGCGCGCTGCTCATCCGCGCGATTAATGATTCTCTAGGCGCATCAGGACTCTGATTTGTGATATTCTTTATGGATGGCCAAGGGCAAGCCTCGTGACGATAATAGCGCTGTAGACAAGCTTAAAAACCGTCTATACGCGAGAGAAGAGACCCCCTCATCGCTCGGTGAGCGGTCTGAATTGACGCACAATGACGAGCATGTGCCACGATCATGGAAAGATATTGAGCCTCCACACTCGGCTTCAGATATTGTCACGCCTGAATCTATTGCAGCCGAGCCGGGATCATTCTCAGAAATAATACCTGAGGAGTATGTCCCGCCGCGTCCACCAGATCCTCTTGAATACATGAGCTTTGCAAAAAAGTTTTTATTCGGGTCTTTTTTGTTTTTTATCTTGGCATTTGGCGCTTCGGCCCTTCTATTCTTTGGAGGGGTTAATACAACATCGCCGCAAAATATTGATGTGCAAGTAATCGCGCCCTCGCTTATCGACGGAGGATCAGAAGCAGAAGTCCAAATTATAATCACAAACCGAAACAGTTCTCCGCTCGAGCTTGTAGACCTTGTTATTGATTACCCAGACGGTTCTCGCAATCCGCAGGATCCAACAGTCGCGCTTACCCATGAGCGCTTTACCATCGGAACTATTCGCTCAGGCCAACAAGTAAAACACACGACCCGTGCTTTGTTCTTCGGCCAAGAGGGTACGGCGGATAAAATTCTTGCCCGCCTTGAGTACACCATTGCAGGATCTAACGCAGTATTTGAACGGGAAGGAGAGGCGCTGTACACGATTGGTTCCTCGCCAGTTTCACTTGCTATCAAAGGTCCCAGCCGAGTCACGTCGGGAGACCGGTTTACGTATGAAATTACGGTTCGCTCTAATGCCGCTGCTCCGGTAGAAAATGTGGTGGTCGAGGGTCAGTATCCATTTGGATTTTCAGTTGCTGGGACTGCGCCGCAAGCGAGTGCGGGAGGAACGCTGTGGCGATTGGGAACCTTTGATCCTGGAGAATCAAAAGTAATAACGCTCATGGGCTCCATTGATGCGTCTGATGGTGATGAGCGCGTATTTAGATTTGCGGTAGGTTCGAATGCTGACACTACCGATCCGCATGTAAAGGTTCCGTTTCTCACTGTCCCGCAGACGCTCACCGTTGAAGGAGCGTTTATTACTGGCTCGATCGCCGTAGAAGGAAAGAAGGGTGCAAATATTGTCGTACCAGCGGGTAAGACACTTCAGGGTACCGTCTCATGGGAGAATAATCTTTCGGAAGCTCTGTCAGATGTAGAATTGCTTCTCACTCTAGATGGGCCCGCGCTTGATAAAAATTCGGTAAATGCTCAAAACGGCTTCTTTCAATCTAGCAACACCTCCATAATCTGGACGAAAGAGCGCGAAGGATCTTTAGGCACAGTGCCGCCCGGCGGCTCGGGGACATTCCAATTTTCATTCGCAACGCTGCCACCTGGCGCTCAAGGCACGCTTATTACAAACCCAACCATTACGCTCAATTTGCAGGTGCGAGGTAATCGTCAAAGCGATAGCGGTCCCGGAGAGGCTGTTTCTTCAGTGGCATCAACAAAAGTCACACTCGCCTCTGCACTAGAGCTAACCGCACAAGCGCACAAATTTGCTGGACCATTTAGCAACACAGGCCCTCTTCCGCCCAGGGCTGAAGAGGAGAGTACGTACACTATTACCTGGACACTGAAAAATTCTGCCAACACTGTTGCCAATGCGAAAGTTGAAACTATCTTGCCTCCGTATATGCGCTTTATAACTGCGGAAGGTGGGGCGGGTATTACATATGACGAAGGAGCAAGAACTGTACGCTGGGCACTCGGGGATGTAAAAGCGGGAGCAGGGTATACCTTAGCAGCGCGACAAGCATCGTTCCAGGTTGCGATACTGCCCTCAACGAGCCAAGTAGGAACAATCCCTGCCCTTACGGGTACCACTGTCGCTACGGGACAGGATAGATTTGCGCAGGTTTCGGTCGAAGCGCGGGCAGATGGACCAACCACACATACGAGTGATGCGCAGGGAGGCATGGACATCGTAGTTCCAAAGTAGTATTAAATCGTATGGCTGAAAGTGAATTGATGGAAAAGATTGTGTCGCTCGCGAAGCGGCGCGGATTTATCTATCAGGGTTCAGAAATCTATGGCGGACTAGCGGGAACTTGGGACTATGGTCCTTTGGGTGTTGCGCTCAAGAAGAACATTGAGAATCTTTGGTGGCACATGTTTGTTGACTCTCGCGATGATATGTACGGGATAGATGCTGCTATCTTGATGCATCCAAAAGTATGGGAGGCAAGCGGACATGTTTCAGGATTTTCTGATCCGCTTGTCGAGTGCAAAAAATGTAAGCATCGTTTTCGCGCAGACCAAGTAGGAGAGAAGTGCCCTGACTGCGGTGGTGCATTTGGTGATGTGCGTCAGTTTAATATGATGTTCCAAACTCATATCGGAGCGACAGAAGGGGCAGTATCATATCTTCGACCGGAGACAGCAGGAGGGATTTTTGTAAACTTTAAAAATGTCATTGACTCATTACATCCAAAACTTCCTTTTGGTCTCGCCCAAATCGGTAAGGCGTTTCGCAACGAAATTGCTCCTCGCGACTTTGTATTTCGCTCAAGAGAATTCGAACAGATGGAAATTGAATATTTTGTGCGTCCGAGCGGCTGGGAAAGTGCGTTTGAAGAGTGGAGAAAAGGAATTCACAATTTCATTTCGACAGTTGGCATAAAAAAGGACAGTGTTCACGAGCTTGAGGTACCAGATAGTGATCGAGCTCATTACTCCAAGCGTACAATCGATTTTGAATTTGAATTTCCATTTGGGCGCAAAGAGCTCTATGGCCTTGCATACCGCACGGATTTTGACCTTAAAGCTCATGCTTCTGCTTCAAGCAAAGATCTTTCATATGCTGAGGAAGGGGAAGAGTCATTCATCCCACATGTCATTGAACCTTCTTTTGGTGTTGATCGTACCGTCTTGGCTGTACTTTCTTCAGCGTACAGCGAGGATGATCTTGGCGGAGAGAAACGAGTGTACCTCAAACTCAAGCCGGCGATTGCTCCAATCAAGGCTGCAGTATTTCCACTTCTTAAAAACAAACCAGAACTAGTTGCAAAAGCACGAGAAGTATACTCGACGCTCAAAAAATCGATTCCACAAGTCATGTTCGACGATAATGGAAATATCGGTAAGCGCTATCGCCGCCAAGATGAAATCGGAACTCCGTGGTGCATCACTATCGACTTCGACACGCTTCAAGACGACACAGTAACGCTTCGCGATAGAGACACGGGCGAGCAAAAACGCGTTGCAGCAGCTGAGCTTTCTTCACTTCTTCTAAAGGAGCTCGCAGTGTAAGATGGAGAGGATGAAAAGCATCTCCGTCACGATAACGCCGGGAACGGTTTTTATTGTACTTATTATTCTTGCGGGTGCCGCCCTAGTGTTCTACCTGCGCGATCTTGTACTTATCGTGCTTACCGCAATTGTTATTGCTTCAGCCATGGAGCCGGGAATTGCCGGTCTCATGCGGCGCGGCATTCCGAGGCTTCTCTCTGTGCTCCTTATGTATCTGACGGTCGCGACTGTATTCTTCGGCGTTTTATTTTTCTTCATCCCGCCGATCCTCTCTGACGCAGCAGCGTTCATTACACAACTTCCAGCAACGCTCAATACCCTTAATCTTGCTGAAGCAACGGGAGGCTTCCTTCCATGGAGTAGCGTAACGGAGAGCGCTTATTTTGCGCAACTTCTCTCTAATTTTTCTTCATTCTTGGGAACGTCGGCGGGCGGTGCGGTTACGGCACTCTCAGCGATATTCGGAGGCGTCGCATCGTTTGTGCTCATTGTTGTGTTCTCATTTTATTTTTCAGTGCAAGAGACTGGCGTTGATGATTTCTTGCGCGTGGTAACGCCAGTAAAAGAGCAGGCGTACGTACTTCATCTCTGGAAGCGCTCGCAAGACAAAATAGGGAAGTGGATGCAAGGACAACTCATTCTTGCGGTAATTGTTGGAGTGCTACTGTATCTTGGGCTCACGATTCTCGGCATTCCATATGCCCTTCTCTTGGCGGTATTGGCAGGACTGTTCGAACTTATTCCTGTATTCGGACAAATTCTTGCGGCGATACCTGCACTTGGGATCGCGTTTGCAGATGGCGGCGTAACTGCGGCACTGCTGGTCATAGGTTTGTATTTGTTAGTACAGCAATTTGAAGCACACCTTATTTATCCGGTTGTAGTGAAAAAAGTTGTAGGTGTGCCGCCGCTTATGGTTATTTTGGCACTTCTTGTCGGATACGAACTTTTCGGATTCCTTGGAATCTTGCTTTCAGTTCCTATTGCTGGCGCTATCCAAGAATTTGTTGCAGACGTTAATAGAGAGAAAACCCGCGCATTAGCAAGGCAGCTTGAAAAGGAGAAGGAGGCCGTATAGGGTGAGACAATGGCAAAGAATTTCTACATAACGACGACGCTGCCGTACGTTAACGCTGATCCTCATATTGGATTCGCGCTTGAAATTGTCCAGGCTGACATATTGGCGCGCTTTCAAAAAATACAGGGCACTGAAGTGTTTTTTAATACTGGTACTGACGAGCACGGCATGAAACTTGCACGTCGCGCGCAAGAGGAAGGAAAAGATCCGCAGGCCTACGTTGATGAATACGCGGCAAAATTTAGGCGACTCAAAGATATTCTCAACTTGTTTCCGGATCTTCAATTCATTCGCACAACTGACGAGCATCACAAACTTGCAGCACAAGAATTCTGGCGCCGTTGTCTTGAGGCGGGAGATATTTATAAAAAGAAATACAAAGGTCTCTATTGCGTTGGTGATGAGGCATTTCTTAAACCCTCGGAGATTGTCGATGGCAAATGTCCTAATCATCCAACGCTCGATCCTATTGAAATCGAAGAAGAGAATTATTTCTTTCGACTCAGTAAATATCAGGACAAGTTGGTTGACTACCTCAGTCGTGAAGATGTGGTTATTCCAGGGTGGCGCCGCGAAGAAGCACTCGCGTTCGCAAGAGCAGGTCTGGAAGACTTCAGCATTTCTCGAGAAAAAGAACGGTTAAGGTGGGGAGTTCCTGTACCCGATGATGATTCACAAGTCATGTACGTGTGGTTCGATGCGCTTGTAAATTACATCTCAACG
>DASPJS010000037.1:0-5298 GCA_035628495.1 Minisyncoccota bacterium | reverse complement strand
CTCGATAAAAATCATGAGGAAAAGAATTCTCTATATTGTTGTAGGAAGTATCCTAATCCTACTTTTAATTCTCGGCATTTGGTTTTGGTTTTTCAGCTCACGAGATCGCGAACCTTCAGTAAATAACCTCTTCGGCACTGGAGACAATCGAGGGCAGGGTGACGGAAGCGGCGGTGCGGGTGGAGGCAATAATCAAGCGCCGACTGGCTCAAATACAGGGGGGCCAGGCGGTCCCGGAGGAGGAGGCGGTCCCGGAGGAGGAGAGAGCGGCACAGGCGTAAATACGCAAACTCCGATAGATTATGGCTACGTTGACGGGCTTATACCTGAGTATCTCTTGCCCCCAGGCTCTCTGCTTCCGCCAGACGCAATTTGGCTAGATGGATCGGGGCTCGGGAGCGGGAGCGGCGGAACAATAAGTTTAGTGGGAGCTGGACGATTATTTCAACCAACACCGATTAATCAAGTAAGTAATGCATCAATTTCCGGCACCCCATACATAACATTAGGAGGAAGCGGTGGCGGCGGGGGCGGGGGCGGTTTAAGCTTCACACAGGCACTTTTGGGAGCTGGGCTTGCGGGAGCGGTTTCATGCTCTTCATTTATTATCAGCGGAATAGCTGCAGCATTTAATCCTGCGACATCGTTCTTAGTAAAAGTGGACGCACCCGTAGATGACACAAAAAATTTCATGGATTGCATTGCTCGTGGAATCGCACGCGTCGCAATACAGCAAATCACCGCGAGCACCGTCGATTGGATTAACTCAGGATTTGATGGAAAACCAGCATACGTGCAGGACTATAAAAGTTTCTTTACCGATGTCGCGGATCAGGCAGCCGGACAATTTATACAAGGCTCGAGCCTCGCATTTTTGTGTAGCCCATTTCAACTGCAAGTACGCATCGCTATTGCGCAAAGTTATGCGCGGAGAAGTTACGCACCTTCCTGCACACTCACGCAAGTAGTAAATAATGTTGAGTCATTTGCTCAAGGAAATTTCTCTGACGGAGGATGGCGCGGCCTTCTTTCATTCACCACTGATCCTTCGAACAATCCCTTCGGATCGTACATGTACGCACAAGTAATGCTCAATAACCAAATTCTTGCTGACACCAGAGACCTTGAGCGAGAACTTGGATACGGTCAAGGATTTCTTTCATTCAAAGAAGAATACGATTGCACCCTCATAAATTCCAATGCGCCAAACGCTGTCGATGGAAAGGTACGCTCGTGTAAGACTCGCATTGTGACTCCGGGCCGCGCGATCGCCAATATTGCTGATAAATCTCTGGGTACCGGCCTCGACTCTCTTCAACTAGCAGACAGTTTTGATGAGATCATTAATGCACTCCTCCAGCAGCTCATTAATAAGGTGCTGAGCGGAGGATTGTACAACCTCAGTAAAGCCGGAGGGTTCGAGGGCAATCTCGATACAGTAGCCATGGAGGAAGCACAAATTCTCATGGAGGATCTGCAGACAGTCGTAGAAAATGCACAACAATTTGGCGCAGCACAGCAGGGCATAATCCGGGATATCCAGAACGCACAACGCAATGTTAATAGCTTGCGAAACTGCTGGGTTATCGCTGCCTCTTCTACGGCCTCAACGCCAAGCGAGCTAGCGCTTGCAACCCAAGGAGCACAGGAAGCGAATGAGCTTTTCGTCGATCTTGAATCCCAAGTAACCGTGTTTAATGCGCGCATCACTGCGGCAAACGAAGCTATCTCGCTCGCACAAGAAATCCAGAGCGACACATTATTTGCATCGTCACGTGCAGAAGTGCGCGCAGCACGAGATCGATTTGACGAAGCAGATGACGCTGGATTTTTCCCGGGTACTGCGGACGTCACCGGAGCGCAACAAGATAGAGTGACAATACAAAGTCAAATGGCAACAATCAATGCCGATACGAGCGCGAAGCTCGCCCAATGTAATGCTCTCTAATATTTTTAAACACAACACTTTAGCCATTGCCGTAAAAATTGCAATTTTTCTGGTAGTTCTTGCAATTATTTTTTCACCGTTTGGAAACCCGCTCCCTAACCCTCTAACACAAGCTGCGACCGTATGTATTGGTGCAGGACCTACATTTCACCCTCCGCTTGCCACAGGCGGCTGTCCTCCTGGCACTTTAGCGCAGGAAGCTGACGACGAAACAGCAAATAAGCTCACTAGCACTGATAATCTTTGCAACTCTATAGGGTCTTGTGTCGCGCTCATTGTCTACGTATTTACGGCAGGACTGGGCAGCTTTGTTGCCTTTATTGCTTCGTATTTCTTTAATGTCGCTACACAACTTTCACTCAATAGCACCGCCTACGGGCTTAACTTCGTGACAACAGGGTGGGAAGCGGTGCGCGATATCGCAAATATGTTTTTCATACTCATTCTCGTCTATATCGCGATAACTATCATGCTCGCCGCAGACACAGGGGGCACTATGAAAACGCTCGCGTGGGTGATTTTCATAGCGCTTATCATTAACTTCAGTTTCTTTGTCACTCGCTTAGTTATTGACGTGGGCAACATTGCAGCCGTCCAATTTTACAATGAAATACCCGCAGCAACATTAAGTGACAACCGCACTGTTGACACGACCGCAGGCATTAAAGACATTACTGCAAGCCTTATGAACGCCATTGGTGTCCAAAAAATTTTAGGGGACGAGGCGTTCAACTTTTTCCAAGACAACACAAACGGTTTTACAGAGTTCATTACGCTGGTCGTCATTTATCTCTTCATGGGAGCGATATATTTTATGATTGCCGCTGCATTTTTGGCCGCAGGAATAAAATTTGTTATCCGCATCGCCGTCCTATGGCTCGTTATCATTGCTTCACCTTTAGCCCTTGTCGCAAGTACCATGGAGCGCTTCAGAGGCTACTACACCCTTTGGCAGAGCACTCTCATTAGTCACACGCTCTATCCGGTTGTATTCCTCTTTATTTTTCTCATCATTACAGTACTTGCTCAAGATATTGATCTCAAACAAGCATTCATCACGTATGTTAATACGTCTCCAGACACGTACGCCGACAGCTTACTTAATTTAGGTGTCCTTATCGGTGACGTAATCATTAGACTTGCGTTTGTTGTAATCATGCTCTACTTCGGACTTAGAGCAGCGGACCAAATCGGTGTTATTGGTGCAAACATGGCGCAACGAATTACCGCTGCCATACCTGGATTTGGGGGACTCAGCAGCTATAGACGGTTAGGTGGCGTGTATTCGAAATATACTCCATTTCTTGGCCCAGGACGGGTGGCTGGAAGTCTGGATCAGGCTCTGCAAAGATCTCAATTTGGGAATTCTGCTCTTGGATATGAACTTCGCCGATATGTAACTAAACCTATTGCCGGAACACGATTTGGTGGCGCAGAGTCAAGAAGCGAGCTCATTGCTCGACAGAAAACCGAGAAGCGAGAAAGAACAGATAACCTGCGTGATGTTGAAAACCGCGAGCGGGTCGGCAGAATAGCGGCTGTAATCGATGACAACATTAAATCTGGCAAACCTGCCGCTGAGGGAATTTCAGATGAGGACAAGAAGAGAATTCAGAGTCTCAACCAGCGTGAACTTGGTGCTACAAAAGCGGAACACTTGGTATCAATCGCCCCGCTTCTTACTGAAGACCAGAGTAAGAAGATTAATGACCTAGCAAACCTCACTGATGCCCAAAAAGAAGCAGCTATTAGTGGGTGGAATGAACATTCGGGCACATCGCCACTTCATAAAGCAAATGATGAAATAAATGCACTCAGAAAGATTAACGAGACACTGCTTAAGGATGGCGTAACCCTTACAGAGATTAACGATAAAATTGGGACTGTAACCTCTCCTCGACATGCGGTTATTAATAAAGAAATGGCGGACAGAATGAGTGGAGCTGTTGGTAAGAAAATTGATGAATTGCGCGCTGTAGTGAGCCAAGAACCTAACATCAATAGGGAATTGCGTGACGTAAAGGAAAGATTAAAGGATTTCAGTACCAAAGCAGTAGACAATATGAAAACTGACGAACTGAAACGATTTAATGACCTTAATGCAAGACAAGCAGAGCTCGAGGGTTTAAAAGTTGAAATAGTCAATCACCGCCAAACAATACGAAGCTTAGACAAGGCATCGAAGAATTTGGAGTCTCTTGAGAAACACCTCGGTAATATTCATGCGGGTGTAGGGGGCACAAAAGAATCAAGGACCTTTGATACTTCAAAAGTGAGTTAATATATGCGTATGACAGACTACTCTGCACGAGAAGTAGAAAAAAGATACAAGAATTTGCCAATTGAGGTGAAAGAGCTTCTTTACAGTTCAGAGATGAGTTTTGTGATGCAACAAGTAGGACAAAAACACAGGCTACATCTAGACCAAATAGACAAACTGAATACAGAAACAGGACAGGTGATGCTTGGCTTCGTCGATGCAAATGAATTTGTATCTAATTTGGAAGACATGCTTGGCGTAGATAAACAGCGTGCGGAAGCCATCGCCAAGGACGTCAGCGATATGCTTTTCTCAAAAATTCGCGATGCGATGAAACAAACATTTGAGATGAGCAAAGAACCAACTTCACCTGCACCATCGCAACCGTCTGCAGTTTCGGCTGCGCCAGTTTCAAAACTTCCACCACTTACTTCTAGACCCGTGCCTCCTCCCACCACTCCTCCGGCTGCGCCGACACCGCCACCTGTGGCTCATCCAGCTACACCAACGCCGCCAGCAACCCCGGCACTCCCTATATCTCCTGATGTGCATAAAGCTGACATCATGCTCACTGAAAAAACGATTGAAGTGCCCAAACCAACACCAGGAGTAGCGCCTATAACCGAAACTCCTCCCAAACCTGCTGAACCTCCAAAATCCGAGCCGCCAAAGCCCCAAAACTACAAAGCAGACCCTTATAGAGAGCCAATTGAGTAGTAAATATGCGGTATACTATTGGTAATGCGTTACCAAGTGCCGCAGTTCATTGAGGTTGAGGACAAAATTTTCGGTCCGCTCACCTTAAAGCAATTCATTTACCTTGCAGGCGGGGGAGGATTGTGCCTCATTTTCTTCTCGCTCCTGCCGCTGTATCTCACTGTTATTCTCGCAATTCCGGTTATTGCGGCTTCAATGGCGCTCGCGTTCTATGAGGTGAACGGGCGTCCTCTTATTCATGCGGTAGAACATGCATTTTCTTACTTTATTGGCAGAAAATTATACTTGTGGAAGCCGCGCCACGTAGAGACCACGTTGAAATCAATGCCGGTCACTAAAACCGAAGCTATTGCGACACTTCCGGTGCCAAAAC